>DWXL01000146.1 GCA_019119235.1 Candidatus Blautia excrementigallinarum
TTGTTCTCCACTTCCTGAAGCTTCATAGCGCGGACCTTTAATGGCAGTCCGAACAGTGTGATGAATCCGTCCGCGTCGTGGTGGTCGTACATATCGCCTGTGGTGAAGGAAGCAAGAGATTCATTGTACAGGCTGTATGGAGATGTCGTTCCGGCTTTGATGATGTTTCCTTTGTAAAGTTTCAGCTTTACTTCGCCGGTGACATATTTCTGAGTGGATTCCACGAATGCCTGGATCGCCTCGCGGAGCGGTGTGAACCATTTGCCCTCGTATACGACCTGGGCGAACTGGCTTCCCAGTTTCTTCTTGGCTTCCATGGTGTCGCGGTCAAGGATCAGTTCCTCAAGCTGCTCGTGAGCCGCCATGAGGATGGTTCCTCCCGGAGTCTCGTAAACGCCGCGGGACTTCATGCCTACTACACGGTTTTCCACGATATCGACGATGCCGATGCCGTTCTCGCCGCCCAGGCGGTTCAGTTCGGTAATGATCTCGGATACTTTCATGGCTTTGCCGTTCAGGGTCTTCGGAACACCTGCTTCGAAAGTCATGGTGATCTCGGTCTCCTTGTCGGGAGCCTTCTGCGGAGTTACGCTGAGAACCAACATATCGTCGTAGTTGGGAGCCTGAGAGGGATCCTCAAGTTCCAGTCCCTCGTGGCTGATGTGCCACAGGTTGCGGTCGCGGCTGTAGCTGTGGCGGGCGTCAAAGGGAAGATTGATGCCGTGCGCCTGACAGTATGCGATCTCGTCCTCACGGGACTGCATGGTCCATACGTCTGTCATACGCCAGGGGGCGATGATCTTGATATCGGGAGCAAGGGCCTTGATGCCAAGCTCGAAACGGATCTGGTCGTTGCCTTTTCCGGTAGCGCCGTGACAGATGGCTACGGCGTTCTCTTTGCGGGCAATCTCTACCAGTTTCCGTGCGATAGCGGGACGGGCCATGGAGGTTCCCAGGAGATACTGGTGCTCGTATACGGCGCCGGCCTCCACGCAGGGCATGATAAATTCATCGCAGAACTCGTCTACAATATCTTCAATATATAATTTGGACGCGCCGGACATTCTGGCTCTCTCGTCAAGACCGTCCAGCTCGTTTCCCTGTCCGCAGTTTACACAGCAGCAGATAACGTCATAGTCGAAGGTCTCCTTCAGCCACGGGATCAGAGCGGTGGTATCCAGGCCGCCTGAGTAGGCGAGAACAACTTTTTCTTTCATATTCATATCCTCCTGAAATAAATTTCCCCCTGGGCCGGACGAAGCCGGAAGCAGCGGGCGATTTCTCTTGTGATTATTTTCGCTGATTGTTGACAAGGGATAATATACAACATTTTTTATAAATATGCAATAGGGCATTTGGAAAAATGTACAATTATTTTTTGCATAAAAATACAAATACACAGCGGTAAATCGTATAAAAATACAGTGATTGCCCGCGGAAGGGAAGAAAAAAAGAAAAAATTTTATGTTGCATATTATGCAAATGAGATGTATAATCGTAACATCACAGCGGCAGTGCGGGAAAACCGGAAAGCAAACGTATATCCGGCGCGGACGCCGTGACAGAGACATCATGCTGCGAGGAGGAAAATGGATTATGATAAAAGCAGGAATCATTGGCGCTACAGGATACGCGGGCAACGAACTTGTCCGTCTGCTTCTGGGGCACAAGGACGTGGAGATTGCCTGGTATGGTTCCAGGAGTTATATAGATAAGAAATATGCAGGTATTTATCAGAACTTTTTTAAACTGGTGGACGCTGAATGTATGGACGACAACATGGAGAAGCTCTCAGAGGAGGCGGACGTGATTTTTACGGCGACGCCCCAGGGGCTGTGCGCGTCTCTGGTGAACGAGGGGATCCTTTCCCGGGCGAAAGTGATCGATCTCAGCGCGGATTTCCGGATCAAAGATGTTAAGAAATATGAGAAATGGTACGGGATCGAACATAAATCCCCCCAGTTTATTGAGGAAGCGGTTTACGGTCTCTGCGAGATCAACAGGGAGGATATCAGAAAAGCGCGGCTGGTAGCCAATCCGGGCTGCTATCCCACCTGTTCCACGCTCTCCATTTATCCTCTTCTGAAAGAGGACATGATCGATCCGTCCACGATAATCATAGACGCGAAGTCAGGAACGTCAGGGGCGGGAAGAGGAGCCAAGACGGATAATCTTTTCTGCGAGGTAAACGAAAATATCAAGGCCTACGGCGTGGCGTCACACCGTCATACGCCGGAGATCGAGGACCAGCTGGGATACGCCTGCGGTCAGGAGGTGCTGATCAATTTCACTCCTCACCTGATCCCCATGAACAGGGGGATCCTGATCACCGCCTACGCTTCCCTGAAAAAAGACGTTTCCTATGAGGAAGTAAAGGCGGCTTATGATAAATATTATGAAAAAGAGCAGTTCGTCCGCGTGCTGGACAAAGACGTGTGTCCTCAGACGAAATGGGTGGAGGGCAGCAACTATGTGGACGTGAACTTCAAGATCGATCCGAGGACGAAACGGATTATCATGATGGGCGCTATGGATAATCTGGTAAAAGGCGCGGCAGGCCAGGCGGTGCAGAATATGAACCTTCTGTTCGGATTCGACGAGGCCGAGGGGCTGAGACAGATCCCCATGGTACCGTAAAGAGAAGGCTTCAATGGGCGGAAGATACGGCAGGTTTTCCACGGACGGACAGGAACCGGCCGTCCGGCGTCACAGGTATAAACAGAAAAAACAGAAATGAGGAATACACCATGGAAATAATCAAAGGCGGCGTAACAGCAGCAAAAGGATTCCGGGCCGCTTCCACAGCGGCGGGGATCAAATATCAGGGAAGAACCGATATGGCCATGATATATGCGGAGAATCCCTGCAAAGCGGCGGGAACCTTTACCACCAACGTGGTAAAAGCGGCTCCGGTGAAATGGGATCAGGAGATTGTATACCACCATCCCGCGGCGCAGGTGATCGTGTGCAACAGCGGTATCGCCAACGCCTGCACAGGAGAAGAGGGGTATGGGTACTGCCGGGAGACGGCAAAAGCCGCGGCGGAAGTTCTCCATGTTCCGGAGGACAGTGTTCTGGTGGCCTCCACAGGCGTGATCGGAATGCAGCTTCCCATTGAGAAGCTGGCCGCAGGAGTGAAGCAGATGGCTCCGGAGCTTGACGGAAGTCTGGAGGCGGGCAATCTGGCGGCGAAAGCCATTATGACCACAGACACTGTGGAGAAGGAAGCGGCAGTGCAGGTGGAGATCAGCGGCAAAACAGTGACGGTAGGCGGCATGTGCAAGGGCTCCGGGATGATCCATCCCAATATGTGCACCATGCTCAGCTTTGTCACCACCGATGTGAATATCTCAAAGGAACTTCTCCAGGAGGCGTTGAGCGAAAGCGTTAAGGATACCTACAACATGGTGTCCGTGGACGGGGACACTTCCACCAACGATACGGTGTTGCTGCTTGCCGGCGGTATGGCGGGGAATCCTGAGATCACTGAGAAAAATGAAGATTATGAGAAATTCTGCCAGGCTCTGAATTATGTAAATACCACTCTGGCGAAAAAGATCGCCGGCGACGGAGAGGGAGCTACCGCCCTGTTCGAGGTGAAGATCATCGGCGCCGAGAGTAAGGAGCAGGCGGTCACTTTAAGTAAATCCGTGGTTTCTTCCTCTCTTACAAAAGCGGCGATCTACGGACATGACGCCAACTGGGGAAGGATCCTGTGCGCCATGGGATATTCCGGGGCGAAGTTTGACCCGGAAAAAGTGGATCTCTATTTTGAGAGCCGCGCAGGGAAGATCAAGATCATGGAGAACGGCGTATCCACCGGTTACAGCGAAGAAGAGGCGACGAAGATCCTTTCCGAAAACGAGGTCACTGCCATTGCGGACGTGAAGATGGGAGATGCCTCCGCCACGGCCTGGGGCTGCGACCTGACATATGATTACGTGAAGATCAACGCGGACTACCGATCCTGACCAGGTTACGGGAAAGACGGATTTTCTCCGGGATGTGAGAAAGCTTCGGGAACTGGTCTTTATCGGGACAGAACAGAAAAAAGCGGCAGGAAAACGTTAAAGACGGCAAAAAGAGGAGAATGAAAAAAATGGTAAAGCAGATGTATCTGGACAAGGCGGAAGTGCTGATCGAAGCCCTTCCCTATATCCAGCGGTTTAACAGAAAAATCGTAGTGATTAAATACGGCGGAAGCGCCA
>DWXL01000147.1 GCA_019119235.1 Candidatus Blautia excrementigallinarum
GGATGTTTAAATGAAAGTGAAACGGCTGAAAAATGAGCCGGAAATGGGCGTACTGTACAGTGCGCCCATTTTTTAGGGGATTGCATTATACAGGTGCATTGGATATAATGATAAATATGAAAATGGGCAGAAATTACCCGCCCGCCAAAGGAGATATTATGTTTATCTGGACTGCCGTCAAGAATAAATTAAGAAAATTCATACCAGTTGGCAGAACATATCTGGACAATAAACTGAATGCACTGAATAACCGTTTTAAGGATCTGGACAACCGCTTCAAGGCATTGAACAGTCGCTTTAAGGAGCTTGATAAGGATATAAAGCAGGCGAACAATCGCCAGGAGAAACTTTTTCAGGATTTTCGTCAGGAAACCCTGAAAGAAATCTGCCAGAGCAGCCGGGAGCAGCTGAAAGCCATTGAAGAGTTAAAGCAGTATATCGATCAGGAACTTCGGCGTCGTGACGACTGGGGTAAACGAGCCTCTGAAATTGCCAGAAACGCCGGAGACCGTCCCATATGGGTACTCAAATGCCCGGCGCCGGAAGGCCCGGCAAGAATCCGCTGGGGAGATTACGCCTACGCCCTGTCTCTGAAGCGCTATCTTGACAGACTGGGGATTTATACCATTGTCGATACCAGGGAAGACTGGGATTGCGAGGAGAATGCAGATGTTGTCATTGTGCTCAGAGGATGCCATTTTTACCGTCCTGACCGGCGCAACAGCAAATGTCTGTATATAATGTGGAACATAAGCCATCCGGAGATGGTAACGCCGGAGGAGTACGAGCTTTATGATGTGGTATGCATCTGTTCCCGCCGGTATGCGGAGGAAATTGCCCCCAAGGTAAAAGTGCCGGTGCTCCCCCTTCTGCAGTGTACGGATACGGAACTTTTTTATCCTGCTGAAAAACAGCCGGAAACTTTTGAGAATGATTATATTTTTATAGGAAACTCCAGAGGCGTGGCCCGCCGCTGTGTGATATGGGCTGCGAAGGACAAACTTCCGCTGAAGATCTGGGGAGGCGGATGGACAACGATTCTGGCAGAAAATATGGATCTTATTCAGGATTCAGAGATAGAAAATGAGAAGATACCGGATATTTACCGGTCTTCAAAAGCTACTCTCAACGACCACTGGAAGGATATGCTGGACTGTCATTTTGTCAATAACCGTATTTTCGACGCCCTGGCCTGCGGACTTCCTGTGATCTCGGACTGCTGTGACGAACTGCAGGAGATTTTCCCCGACGCGGTTCTTTATTATAACACGAAGGAAGACTTTGATAAGTGCATTGAGACCCTTGAGAATAATTATGACGAGATAAGGGCCAGAGCAGCAGCTCAGTGGCCGATGATCAGAGAGAAGTTTTCCTTTGAGACAAGAGCGCAGGAACTGGTGGAGATCGTGGAGAAATATGGAAAAAAGAACCAATAGAAAACTGCTGTGTCCGGGGATTATCCTGATTTTATTTCTGGCGGTGATCTGTGCACTTGTATATAAGGCACAGATAAGAGAAAGTCTTCGTCAGCCCATAGAGTATACCATGATGACAGAACACAAAGATACTTTTGAAGTGGTTCTGTCAAAAGGAATGACTGCAATTTCGGAAGTTTTTGTCTGTAAAGTTCCGGAACTGAAGAGTTTCAGCATTGAACTTACAGGAAAAAATGTCGTCGATGAAGCGGAACTGGTAATGACTCTTGCGGATGCGGATACGAAAGAAATCTATTTCCAGAAGAAAAGTTCTGTGAGAGCGGTTATGGATGCCAGAACAGGAGGCCGGACAGAGTTCAGGTTGGACGAACCCCTTCGGGATTCAGAAGAGAAAGAACTTGTCCTCACCTGGCAGCTTAAGAATGCCGGAACGACAGCTGTTCATCTGACCGCCAATCAGAAGCAGGCGATCGTACATTCATTTAACGGAATGGAGGACAGCGGTATCAATGTGATCTATACGCTGAGTTATGGAAACAGCAGCTGTCTGACGGTTCTGTATGTACTGCTGTGCGCCGGTTTGCTTCTTTTTGCGGCGCTTTGTTACTGGATGCTGATCGTCCGGCGGATGAGAGTGGAGAAATTTTTCCTGCCGATGGCTCTGTTTCTGGGCCTGATCCTGCAGTGTGTGATTACTGTTGGCGGAGTGCCGGATGAACCGGGCCATCTGGATACGGCTTATAAATATTCCAACAAAATCCTTTTTGTGGAAGATACGGGGGATCCGGATACGATCTACAAGCGCAGATGTGATGTGGAAATGAGCGATATGCTGGCTAACGGCCTGGAAAGCAATTCCTACTATCAGCTTATGACAGATACGTTCCACAGGGCAGAGGATACGGAACTGATGGAAGTCAGTTATACGGACTCTACGAATCTGGCGTCATGGATTGTTTATATACCTTCTGCTCTGGGGCTTAGTGTGGGCAGACTTTTGGGGCTTTCAGCCATGTTTACGTTCCAGATTGCCAGGATTTTTAATCTTATATGCTTTGTGTTCCTTGTGTGGGCGGGTATCCGCATGATCCCCTTTGGAAAAAATATATTTGCGATGACAGCTGTACTCCCCATTGCTCTGCAGCAGGGAGCTTCCGTGTCCTATGACGCAGTGGTAAATGGAATCATTCTTTTTTTCACAGCGTTTTGTTTTTATATGAAACGTAAAGAAAAAAAAGAAAAACGGGAGATAATCTTTGCAGGTATACTTTCTGTATTTATTGCAGTTGTGAAAGGGGGAGCCTATCTTCCCCTTCTGCTTCTTCTGATTCCGGCTTTTGTAAAAGGAGAGATCCTGAAAAAGCAGAACCGTAAAAAATTATTTCTTTATACAGGAATTATTCTGTGTGCAGCAGTTCTGCTGACCTGTGTGGCTTTATTCAAATTTATGCCTGTTCTTCGTACCTTTATGGAAAGCGGCGGACAGGGCGGGGCGGACGCTACGTATACGATCCCCTGGCTTCTTAAGCATCCTCTGCAGATCGTCTATCTGTATTGGAATACAGTCATGGAGCAGGGCGCGTTTCTTCTGCAGGGGCTGCTGGGCGGAGTGCTGTCCTGGCTGGACTTCCGCATGAACTGGATTTTTGAACTGATCTTCCTGATCTGCCTGCTCCTTCTTGTAAATCTGGAGGGAGACCGGTATGAAGGCGGCGCGAAGAGCCGGATTCTGGCAGCCTTGGTCTGTGTGGTTTCCAGCGGCTTCATCATGATGTCCATGCTGACAGGCTATACGAAGATGAGTTATGATTATATCCAGGGGCTTCAGGGGAGATATTTCCTGCCGCTGGCCCCCCTTCTTGTCTTTCTTACCGCCAACAGAATGGTGTATGTGCGCAGGAATCAGGCGGCCTCTGTATGGATGACGATGACAGTAACGGAAATTTTTCTTATCCTGCAGCTTGCGGCTATGATCGGACAGGCCTGACGGGAGAGCAGAAACAGAATTAAAAGGAGAAAAGGTTGAAGATACTGATTATCATCCCGGCTTATAATGAGGCGGGTTGTATAGAGCAGGTTATAGACAATTTAACAGAGAACTATCCGCAGTATGACTATGTGATCATCAACGACGGGTCCACGGACGACACCAGGAAGATCTGTGCCAGACGGCATTTCAATTTTATGGATCTTCCGGTAAATACGGGACTTTCCGGAGCGATCAAAAGCGGGATGCGTTACGCCAA
>DWXL01000148.1 GCA_019119235.1 Candidatus Blautia excrementigallinarum
CTCACCACCTGTTCCTCTGCCTGCAGGTTTCATTCCCTGGTGGTGCAGAATCTGTTTTTCGCCATATCGGAGAAAAACAGAAAACTGATGCGAAAGCTGACCCATATGTCTCGGCGTACCACCCGGGAAAAACTGCTTTCTTATCTTTCCGACGAGGCGAAGAGACAGGGCAGGTCTTCTTTTGAGATCCCGTTCAATCGCCAGCAGCTTGCGGATTTCCTCTCCGTGGACCGCAGCGCCATGTCCAGCGAACTGGGGAAAATGCGGGACGAAGGGATACTGACTTTTCAGAAGAACCGGTTTGCCCTCCTGTAAGAACAACTTGCCATTTACCCGGCGGTATGGGATAATAACCAGAAAGACAAGGAGGATGAAGCATGACTTATCAGGAAATTCTCGCGAGAGTAGACCATACACTTCTGGCGCAGACCGCCACATGGGAGGAGATCCGCAGGCTCTGCGATGACGCCATATTCTATCATACGGCTTCGGTGTGCATACCGCCCTGTTTCGTAAAGAAAGTCCGGGATTATGTGGGAAATCAGATGAAAATATGTACGGTGATCGGCTTTCCAAACGGTAACGCCACCACCCGTTCCAAGATGTTTGAGGCGGAGGACGCGCTGAATAACGGGGCGGACGAGCTGGATATGGTGATTAATATCGGGGCGCTGAAGGCGAAAAAGTACGATTATGTGGAAAAAGAGATCCGCGCCCTTAAGGAGATCGCAGGAAGCCGTGTGCTGAAGGTGATCATTGAGACCTGTCTTCTGGACGAGGAAGAGAAGACACGCATGTGCGAGATCGTCACCAGGGCGGGGGCGGACTATATCAAGACTTCCACCGGGTTTTCCACAGAGGGAGCCACCTTTGCGGATGTGGAGCTTTTCCGCCGCCATGTGGGGAAAGGCGTTCGGATCAAAGCCGCAGGAGGGATCAGTTCCTTTGCGGACGCGGAGAAATTTATCGAGCTGGGCGCGTCCAGACTGGGAACCAGCCGTCTGGTGAAGATTGCCAAAGCGGAAAAAATCCTCTGATCTTCCTCGTTATGGCCGGACAGATCCGGCAGAATGAAGAGAAAACTGTTTGAGGGAGTGTCAGAATTTATGAAACGGAATACAAGCTGTGATTACTGTGCCAATTACGTCTATGACGAGGACAGCGAGAGCTGGTTCTGTGACGTAAGTCTGGACGAGGACGAATACTACAGGTTTGTGAGCAGCGGATACCGGGAATGTCCCTATTATCAGTCCGGAGACGAATATAAGATCGTACGGCGCCAGATGTAGGCGGCGCGCAGGGAGCGTAACACAGATGATCACATTGGAACTGGAAAATTTCAGCATGGAACAGATCTGCCGTTCCGGGCAGTGTTTCCGAATGAGAAAAACAAAAGAAAATACATATGAAGTAATCGCGGGGGACCGTTACCTGGAAGTGAGCCAGGAGGGAACCATCGTGAATTTTCACTGCAGCGACGCGGAACTTCTCTGTATCTGGGTCCCGTATTTTGACCTGGACAATGATTACAGCCGGTATATCGTGAAGATCAATCCCAGAGACCGGTATCTGACCGTCGCGGCGTCCCGGGGAGAGGGAGTACGGATCCTCAGGCAGGACCTCTGGGAGATGATCGTTACTTTTCTGATCTCCCAGCAGAATAATATCGGCAGGATCCGCCGGTGTATCGAAGCTCTCTGTACCCGCTACGGCGAGATAAAAGTATCCAAAAACGGCGTGGAGTACCACGCTTTTCCCACGGTTTCCACGCTGGCGAAGGCGACGGAGGAAGAGCTGCGCGGGATTGGCCTGGGGTACAGGGCCCGTTATATTGTGGAGACGGCGCAATCTGTACAGACAGGAGAAGTTTCTCTGGAAAAAATAGAAGGGACACGCTATTACCGGCGGGCAAAAAGAGAACTGATGAAGCTTTCCGGAGTAGGCGAAAAGGTGGCGGACTGTATCTGCCTTTTTGCCCTGCACCATATGAACGCATTTCCGGTGGATACCCATATCCGGCAGGTCCTGGAAGAGCATTATAAACGGGGATTTCCCAACCGCAGATACCGGGGTATGAGAGGGATCATGCAGCAGTATATTTTTTATTATGAACTTACGAAACCGTCCGGGGAAAAGGGCTGAAAGTATTTCAGGCCGCCGCGGCGGCAAAAAGGCAGGAACGAAAGTGTCCTGCCTTTTAGAATCTCTCTTTTCTATCTGTTCTGCCCACCAGATAATCAATACTGGTATCGTAATAATCCGCAAGCCGGATAAGCATTTCCACAGGAATACAGCGGTTGCCTGTTTCATAATAGGAATATGCTCTCTGGCTGATGTGCAGGATTTCCCCCAGCTTTTTCTGGGACAGGTCGGAATCTTCCCGTAAATCATGAAGTCTCTGAAATTTCATTGGATACCCTCCTTTTTTGAGAGTATAGAACCGAACGGATTGGTCTATTGTGTTTTAGACCAGAATAGTCTTGACAAAAATCCACGGTATTATTCCGGCGGTTGTTTCCTGCTGTTGTAATTGAATTTTGCGGGCTCTTCCATTATAATTAACTCCGTGGATATATAATAAATTTCAGATCCGCCGCAGGCGCCGTCCGGGGCGGAACAACGTGGAAACGAGGATAATAGAGTAATGGAATATTTTGTAAATATCATAAGAAATGTGCTGGGCGCCCTGTATCAGACATGCGGCGCCTCCCTTGTGATCGCCGTTCTGTTTATGTGTGTGTACCAGAGAGTAAGAAAGCACGGCGCTGGTCCTGTGATCCAGGGATGGAT
>DWXL01000149.1 GCA_019119235.1 Candidatus Blautia excrementigallinarum
ACATACACTTTTTCAAGAAACTTTTGTAAGAGCCTGTTATTCACTTATGAAAATTCTGGTAAAACTCTGTTTTTCCATACAGCACAGTCCATCTCACGCTCCTTTACCCTTCCGTCTGTTTATATCGGGCCACCGTGACGGCCAGACAGAAGAAAGCCGCCCCGAATACGATCTGGATCCCTACCGCCTGAAGCACCTGGTTCCTGGCTGTTTCTGTCATCACAGAAAAATTCGTCAGAATATCATTGGCTTTTTCGTACCAGTATACAGGGAGAAACCGGCTGATTTTTTTTATACTGCCGCTCATCACATCAAGAGATACAAAGGTTCCTCCCAGGAAACACATGCCAAGAGAAAGTATGTTTACAATCCCGGTCAGCGCGTCTCTGTTTGGCGAAATGGTTCCTGCCAGAAAAGCTACGGAAAGAGAGCAGAACAAAAGAGCCAGCGTGTTCAAAATATAATATCCGACATTTGTGCTTCCCGTCCAGCTCTTCCCATAACATACCGCAGCCCCCAGAATCAAAAGAATCCATATCCCGATCCCAAAAAGAATCATACACAGCATACCTTCCAGTTTCTGTCTGCGGAGCGGAACTGGCGAAGCCATCATTCTTCTGTTCAGTTTTTTTTTCTGGAAACTCCACAGAATATCTCCCAGAACGAAACCAAATACTGCCAGATAAAGATACGGCATGTAGCGGAAATAATAAATATAGTCTTTGTCGTCTCCTGCCGTGTTTTGGGTATCCGCCAACTCCACGCGGACATTTTCTCTGTTTTTCATAACCTCTGCCGTTTCTTCTTCCGTAAAACCGGCCTTCTGGTATACCGCCGCATTATTCAAAAAACTGTTTATCTGCTGATCCACATAGATCCCGGTATAGGAACCGGGTATCATCGTTACCTCCAGTTCTTTTCCTTCGGAGATACACTTTTCATAAAAATCTTCCGGTATCCGCACGATATAGTCTGCCGCCCTGTAATACAGTTTTTCCTGAAGCACAGAAATCTCTTCGTCAAGCTCTGTTACCTGGTGTATACCACTCAGATATCTCACCAGCGCTTCCGCCAGCGCCCCGTCGTCGTTATTGATAACGCCTATCCTGACTCCCCGCATCTGATACATTTCTGTATCCGCACTTTTTGCCGTAGTCTGGAATAAGATACTGAACGCAAAGAATATCGCCAGATAAAAACAGATCATCAGCCTGTTGCTTTTTATCACCTTTATATATCCTCTAAATACTGTCATATCGTACCCTCCTGACGACCAGAACCGATACTGCCAGCATTGCCGCGGACATAACGGACAGTGTGAGCAGATCCTGGGCATACCGTGACGGATCGTCGTATACATTGATGCAGTAGAATGCGTCCGCGATCAGCGCAGCCGGATTGAAACGATTGATAATCGGAGCATACTGATCCACGATATACTTCATCTGGGCAAACATGAGTCCTGCCAGGAATCCCGCAGTCATAGTGATCCCCAGCATGATTCCGATTTTTATCTTTTCCTGCCACTTGCCGATGCTGAGCACTAATATTCCCAGGGAAACACCCATGACGCATCCTGTCAGGATCACCAGCAGCATTTCCGGCAGCCGTCCCTGGAAGTCCAGTCCCAGCACCCAGCGCAGATACGCCAGCAATACGGCTACATTCAGAAAATGCAGCAGAAAAGAAGAAAGCAGTTCCGTCAGGATCATGGCCGTTCTGTTCATGGAGGAAGCGCACTGTCTTGCCGCCAGGGGACTTAAGTTGGCCTGAAGCCATCTGGCCGATCCCTGGCCGATAAAGCACCCGTAAAGACAGGCTGTCGCCACCAGGGCATAGAAATAAGAGGCGTTTCCATCCGTAGTGCTTCCTCCAAGAGATACCTGCCGCACCATATTCTGGTGATCAGCCATTCTCTCCAACGCCGTCCTCAGTTTCTCCGGGCTGTTCTTCATCACATTTTCTATTGTCTTTTTTCCGTCAAAATAACTTTCCAGGATACTCTGAAGAACACTCTGGGACAGTCCGTTTTTGTTCACCTTAAGATAAGGTGTGTCCGCCGCGTACAGAATCCCCTCTATCTTCTGCTCTTTCAGCGCCTGCTCTGCTTCCTGGGCCTCCATTCTTTCCACCTGAATCGTACCGTTCTTCTGCTGTTCTTCCAGAAATTCCAGAAATACCCGGCTGTCTTCCGTTTCTTCCACTACCGCCGTCGGAATCGTCTCGAAATCCGCCTCTTTTACATTTCCAAAAGCGATATAAAACAGAGTTCCCAGAATAATGGGGAAAATAAAAGGCCAGAAAAAGATATTAAAGTTTTTCACTTTCCATATGATACTATATTTGACCAGATGAAACATAGCCTCTCCTCCTCAGTCCCTAAGCTGCGTCCCCGTTATATGAAGGAACACATCGTTCAGTGTCGGCTGTTCGGAAAATACTCTTCCAAAATGGATTTCCTGTTCCTCCAGACAGTGCAGGACTCTTACTAGATTATGTTTTGCCTCCGTACACTGAAGTCTCAGGATCCCGTTTTCATAATCCGCCTGAAAAACGTGTGGAAGTCCCCGAACCGTCTGAAACTGTTCCTCATCCAGAACAACACCCTCTATTGTTATTTTTTCCCCTGTTTTTATCATACCTGTAAGCTGCTCCTTTGTCCCTGACGCAATGCATCTTCCATGATCCATGATCGCAATCCTTGTACATATCTGTTCTACCTCCTCCATATAATGGGAGGTATAAATAATCGTGGAGCCCTGGCGGTTCAGTTCCATGATCCCTTCCAGTATTCTGTTCCTGCTCTGAGGATCCACTGCCACCGTGGGTTCGTCCATAAAGATAAGTTTCGGTCTGTGCGCGATCCCGCAGGCGATATTCAGCCTTCTTAAAAGTCCGCCGGAAAGTTTCCGCGGTCTCATTTTTCTATGCTCTTCCAGCCCCACGAAACGGATCGCCTCGTCCACCAGCTCTTTTCTTCTTATTTTGTTTTTCACATAAAGCCCGCAGAAATAATCTATGTTTTCATACACTGTCAGTTCGTCAAATACCGCCACATTCTGAAGTACGATCCCCATGTCCTTTTTTACC
>DWXL01000150.1 GCA_019119235.1 Candidatus Blautia excrementigallinarum
GCGGAAAAACATCATATCGTGATCGAAGGCCTGTCAAAACCCAAGTCTGATATTCACGAAGGCGAAGAGGAAGAAGAGGAAGATTATTAAGAAAGAGACTTTCTCTGAGAAAGCCTTCTTTGAAACAGGAAGATGCGAGGTGAAAGCTTGACAGGATTAACAGACCAACAGGTAAACGAACGGATCGCGGAGGGCAAGGTCAACGCGGACGAGAACCCCAATACCAGGACGTATAAGCAGATCGTAAGAGAGAACACACTGACATTTTTCAACTTCCTGAATATCGTCCTTCTTGTGATGGTGCTTATGGTGGGGTCTTACAGGAACGCTTTCTTCGTAATGATCGTTATCATCAATACCCTGATCGGAATCATTCAGGAGGTCAGAGCGAAAAAAACCATAGACAAGCTGGCGATTCTGACGGCGAGGAAGTCCGTGGTGATCCGTGAAGGAAAGAAATGGACAGTACCCACGGAGGAACTGGTGCTTGACGATATTGTCTGTCTTAAGACCGGCGACCAGGTGCCGGCGGACGCGAAGATCCTGGAAGGAAGCGTAGAGGTAAACGAGTCACTGCTTACAGGAGAATCGGACAACCTTCCCAAAAGCGAAGGCGACGAACTTTTTTCCGGAAGCTTTATCACTTCCGGAGAAGCTAACTGCCAGATCATCCATGTAGGAAAGGATAACTATGCCTCACAGATCACCAGCGAGGCGAAGGAGTTCAAACGTCATAATTCCGAGCTGCGGAATTCGCTGAACGCCATCCTTAAAGTGATCAGTATCATTATCGTTCCTCTAGGAGCGCTTTTGTTCTACAAGCAGTTCTATCTGGCTGGCAACAGTTTCCGTGATTCCGTGGTCAGCATGGTGGCGGGCGTTCTGGGAATGATCCCTGAGGGCCTTGTCCTTCTTACCAGCGTGGCGCTGACTCTGGGAGCCCTTGTCCTTGCCCGTAAAAAAACTCTCGTGCAGGAACTGTACTGTATCGAGACTCTGGCTAGGGTGGATACGCTCTGTCTGGACAAGACAGGAACCATCACCGAAGGAACCATGTGCGTGGAGCGGGTGGAACCCTGGATCCAGCCGGAGAAGACTTCGGGAGTGACAGAGCAAAAAGCGGCAGGCGGTGAGAAGGATCCGGAGAACTCCGGGACAGCCGCAGAAGGAGCAGAGAACCCGGAAGGCAATGGAACTGAAATATCAGCAGAAATCCAGCCGGCGGTTCAGAATGCTCCAGTCAGTGAAAATAACCGGGCGGATGTGCTGCCGGAAGCGGTGCAGGACGCTGGAGAGCCGCAGAATGTTTCAGACAACTCTGCAGAAATCAAAAAAATCGAAAATATTATGTGCAGCCTCATGTATGTGCTGAAAGATGAGAACGCTACCGCAGACGCTCTCCGCAAACGTTTCCCGGCCAGAGAGACCATGAAGGCTGAGCATGTGATCCCGTTTTCCTCAGACAGGAAGTACAGCGGAGCGGTTTTTGCGGAAGAGGGCACCTATCTGATGGGAGCTGTACAGTTTATCTTCCCGGAAGGGAATGAAGCTCTCGCAGAGCACTGTAAACAGTATGCGGAGGAAGGTCTTCGTGTCCTTGTCCTTGCGCACAGCAAAGAGAAAGCGGCGGGCACCGAGCTTCCCGAAGGTATGGAACCGCTGGGACTTCTCCTTCTCACAGATGTGATCCGCCAGGAGGCGCCGGATACGCTGAAGTTTTTTGACAGCCAGGAGGTTGACCTGAAAGTGATCTCCGGCGACGACCCGGTTACGGTGGCGGCGATCGCCAGACGGGCGGGACTGAAAAACGCGGATCATTATATAGACGCCAGCACCATTACCACAGAGGAAGAACTGAAAAAGGCCGTTGCGGAATGCAGTGTTTTCGGCCGTGTAACCCCTCAGCAGAAAAAAGAAATGGTGCTTGCCCTGAAAGAACAGGGACACACCGTAGCCATGACGGGAGACGGAGTGAACGACGTGCTTGCCCTTAAGGAAGCGGACTGCAGTATCGCCATGGCGCAGGGAAGCGACGCGGCGAAAAACATCGCCAACGTGGTGCTGCTGGACTCCAATTTCGCAGCCATGCCCCACATCGTGAATCAGGGCCGGCGGGTTGTGAACAATATCCGCACAGCGGCGTCCATGTTCCTGATCAAGACCATGTTTTCGGTAATGCTGTCTCTGCTGACAATATTCTTTGGAGACGCCTATCCGTTTGAACCGATCCAGATGTCCCTGATCAGCGCCTGCGCGGTGGGAATCCCAACCTTCCTTCTGGCCCAGGAAAACAACTATGACAAGATCGACCATACATTCCTGCGGCATGTGTTCCTGAACGCGTTTCCTGCGGCAATCACCATCACCTCCTGCGTTTTTGCAGTGATGCTGGTCTGCCAGAACGTATATCATTCCAACGATATGCTGAACACAGCCTGCGTTCTTGTGACAGGATGGAATTATATGGCCGCGCTGAAGACCGTTTACGCGCCGCTGAACCGTTACAGGAAGATCATTATCTACGGAATGCAGTTCATTTTCTTTGCCGCGGCAGTGATCCTCCAGGATCTTCTGTTCCTGGGGTCTCTGGATTTCGGCCTGATCATTCTGGTATTTATCCTGATGACTTTCGCGCCGGTACTGATCGACGTGATCACAGGATGGATCCGGGAACTGTATGCGCGTTCTCTGGACAAAGAGACGCCGGGGCCCTTCGCCTCCTTCCTGAACAGACTTCAGAACGGAAAATTATCATAAAACAAAACACCCTGTACTGTTTTCAATTCATATGCTACATGAAAAGAAAACAGGCAGGGTGTTTTGTTGCTGTTTTAAACCATTATTTCTTCCGGCACAGCCAGTAGCAGCCGAACGCCGGTATCTGCACGCCTCTTGCCTCCATCTCCCGGCCGGAGATCAGGTCCAGATACATGCCGTCTTCCTCGTTGATCCAGGCTACTTTATCGTATTCACTGAAATTATAAATTCCGATAAATTTCTCTTCGTCATTCTCACGTACAAGAGCCAGGATGGAAGAATCCCAGGTATCCAGAGTGCGCATGGGAACGTCGCTGTTGAATACGCTGTGAGAAGTACGGATGTGCTCCAGCTTATCCAGCGCCGGGAACAGTTTGCCCTGAACAGTCTCGGGACGATGGCGGTTCTTGGCCAGATCCCATCTGAAATCGCCTCTGTGGAGATAGCGGGAATCAGCGGCTTTGTCTGGATCATTCTTATAGGAATAATCGTTCAGCATACCAATCTCATCACCGCTGTAGATCACGGGGATACCGGACTGGGAAAGCATGAAAGCATGAAGAGTAATATCGTAGCGGATCGCTCTGTCCATGCCTTCCTCATTGCCCTCGAATCCGAAACGTTCGATTCCGCACAGAGAAGCGGTGGTTCCGCAGAGTCTTGCGTCTCCCAGACGGGGATCGTCATTATACA
Source organism: Candidatus Blautia excrementigallinarum (assembly GCA_019119235.1). Lineage (GTDB taxonomy): Bacteria > Bacillota > Clostridia > Lachnospirales > Lachnospiraceae > Blautia_A > Blautia_A excrementigallinarum. The sequence continues at coordinate 3,451 of DWXL01000150.1, forward strand.
GTTCGCCTCGCGCGAAAGATTCCGGATATTTTCCAGTAAGGAAATCGTTCAGGTATTTCTTGTGGGGAACTTCCTCGATTCCGAAATTCTTCAGGAAATCATAGTCCAGTCCCCAGCCGATATCGTCGTGGCAGCGCAGATAGTTCTGGAAAACATACTCTCTGGGAAGTCCGGCCACGATGTCCAGCTGGCGGCGCAGCAGGGATACATCTCTGGTGGCAACGGTGTGCCAGGTGCTTGCCATGGTAGTAACATTATACAGAAGATGACATTCCGGTTTGTCTACAGTTCCGAAGTAGGGAACTACTTTCTCAGGAGCCATAACGACCTCACCCAGAAGGAGAACGCCGGGGCAGACGATCTCGCAGATCATACGCATCATGCGGACGATGGTATGAACCTGGGGAAGATTGCGGCAATTGGTTCCAAGCTGTTTCCAGATATAGGGAACAGCGTCCAGACGCACGATATCCACACCCTGATTTGCCAGATAGAGCATGTTGAAGATCATTTCATTCAGTACAATAGGATTTCGGTAGTTCAGATCCCACTGATACGGATAAAATGTTGTCATTACATGCTTCTTGATATCGTCCAGCCAGGTGAAGTTGCCCGGCGCCGTGGTGGGGAATACCTGCGGACAGGTCTGCTCATAAAGAGCGGGAATGTCATAGGTATCAAAGAAGAAATAGCGGTCCTGATATTCCCGTTCCCCTGCGCGTGCGCGCTTCGCCCATTCGTGATCCTCGGAGGTATGGTTCATAACGAAGTCCAGACATACGCTGATTCCGCGTTTATGGCAGGCGGAAGTAACCGCTGCGAAATCCTCCATGGTTCCCAGTTCCGGCTGTACGGTACGGAAATCTGCCACAGCGTAACCGCCGTCGCTGCGCCCTTTCGGGGAAGCCAGAAGAGGCATCAGATGCAGATAGTTCACATTACATTCCTGAATATAATCCAGCTTTTCCTCAAGCCCTTTCAGGGTCTTTGAAAAAGCGTTCACATACATCATCATGCCGGTGAGGTCGTTGCGCTTGTACCATTTGGGATCTTTTTCCCTGCGGATATCGGAATCCTTCAGATCGTTATTTCTGGCGTCATAGAACTTCTTCAGTTCTGCAAGAAGATCGTTGAAATGCATCATCACATAAGGATTATCCTGATACAGTTCACAGTAAAGCCATTTCAGCTCATCCATATGGCGGTCCAGCCGGGCGTTATAGACTGCCTCGTCATTCCGGGCAGAAGCAGCAGGCTGCGGTTGTTTTGCCTCGACCTTGATGGGCTCGGTCTTCTTCGTCTCAACCTTAACGGGCTCGGTTTTCTTCGTCTCAACCTTCACCGGTTCGGTCTTCTTCGTCTCAACTTTGGCGGGTTCGGTCTTCTTCGTTTCAACCTTCACCGGTTCGGTCTTTTTTGTCTCGACCTTGACGGGCTCGGTTTTCTTTGTTTCAACCTTCACCGGCTCGGTCTTCTTCGTCCCAACCTTGACGGGCTCGGTTTTCTTCGTTTCAACCTTCACCGGTTCGGTCTTTTTTGTCTCAACTTTGATCGATTCCGTCTTTTTCGTTTCTACTCTGGCTGTCTCAGCCTTTCTGGTTTCTGCCTTGGCAGCGGCGTGTTTTTTCTGCTGACGTTTATTAGCCATATTGTGCTCCCTTCGAATGTATTTTAAGAAAAATTATCTTTCATTTCCCTAAATACTGTTAGATTTTATATATTTTTCCATATCGAAATCAAAAAATACAATCTGATTTCTTTAATAATCTTACAAGGGTGATAATGAAATGTCAAGCGTGCAGGATGCGCAGAAATAAGGGGATTTTTTGTGCCAGTTCAC
>DWXL01000151.1 GCA_019119235.1 Candidatus Blautia excrementigallinarum
AACCTGTGGGCCTCTGCTTCTATTGTATTAAATTTACACACAACACACAAGTTAAAAATTGCATTAGAAGCTTTTTCCTGCTATAATATCGTTATTAGTGTTATTCATAACGAGGAGGATTTATTATGGAACAGATGCGAATTCCCGAAGGGTATCACTCCGACCTGAACCTTCACGATACCCAGGTGGCAATTAAGACAGTCAAAGATTTTTTTCAGCAGACACTGGCGCAGAAACTGAATCTTCTCCGTGTTTCTGCTCCTGTATTTGTATCCCCGTCTTCCGGACTTAACGATAATCTTAACGGCGTGGAACGCCCGGTAAGCTTCGATATCAAGGGCCAGGAGGAGAATGCGGAGATCGTTCACTCTCTTGCCAAGTGGAAGCGCTACGCGCTGAAGAAATACGGTTTTTCCCAGGGAGAGGGCCTGTATACGGACATGATCGCCATCCGGAGAGACGAGGATCTGGACAACATCCATTCCGTATATGTGGATCAGTGGGACTGGGAGAAGATCATCTCCAGAGAAGAACGCACCATGGCAACGCTCATCAGCACAGTACGCACCATCTACAGCGTCCTGCGCAAGACAGAGAAATATATGGCCGTACAGTACGATTATATCGAGGAGATCCTTCCCAGAGAGATCGCTTTCGTCTCCACCCAGGAGCTTGTGGACATGTATCCGGACTGTACTCCCAAGGAGAGGGAATATAAGATCGTCAAGGAGAAAGGCGCAGTCTTCCTTATGCAGGTAGGCAAGGTCTTGAGCAACGGAGAGCGCCACGACGGACGCGCCCCGGACTATGACGACTGGGAGCTGAACGGCGACATCCTTGTATACTATCCTGTACTGGATATTGCCCTCGAGCTTTCCTCCATGGGTATCCGTGTGGACGAGGAGGCTCTGGAGATCCAGCTTAAGGAAGCCGGCTGCGAAGACCGCCGGGATCTTCCTTTCCAGAAAGCCGTACTTAACGGGGAGCTCCCCTATACCATCGGAGGAGGCATCGGCCAGTCCCGTATCTGTATGTTTTTCCTGCGCAAGGCGCACATCGGCGAAGTACACGTTTCTCTGTGGCCGAAAGAGATCGTGGCGGACGCTGAAGCGAAGGGCGTACAATTGCTTTAAAACAGGGAGACTGTTCCCATACTCAGCCTCCCGCACTGAAATGAAAGACAGAGGTAGGCAGCGTGAATATTTTGTTTTTTCTGACACCCAAAAGCGAAGTAGCTTATATATTTGAGGACGATACCCTGCGTCAGACCGTGGAGAAAATGGAACACCGGAAGTTCTCCTGTATTCCCCTTCTCAGCGTGGACGGACGCTACACCGGCACCATCTCCGAGGGAGATCTTCTCTGGGGCCTGAAACGCCTGAACATCATTGATGTGAAAGAGATGGAAGATATCCCCATTATGGCGATCCCCCGCCGGGCCACCTATAAGGCCGTCCATGCGGACGCGGATATGGAGGATCTTCTGGATCGCGCCATTAATCAGAACTATGTGCCTGTGGTCGATGACCAGGGATTCTTTATCGGAATCATCACCCGTAAAGAGATCATCAAATACTGCTACAAGGAACTGAAGACCCTTGATATGGAACGGCAGAAGCTGGAGGACCGGCTTTCTTCCGAAGATCAGAAAGATACGCCGGACGCCGGGAAAGCGTGAAATCTTTCCGGCCGGTACATAAAGAAAGAGGACAAGTCGCAGATGACCTGTCCTCTTTCTTTATATCATAATACTTTGGAAAGAAAATCTTTCAGTCTGGGATTCTTCGGATTGCTGAAAAATTCCTCCGGAGTATTCTCTTCCTGGATCTTACCGTCGTCAATAAACAGCACTCTGGTTCCCACTTCTCTTGCGAAGCCCATCTCATGGGTAACCACCACCATGGTCATGCCGGACTGCGCCAGTTCTTTCATCAGTTCCAGAACCTCCCCTACCATCTCGGGGTCGAGAGCGGAGGTGGGCTCGTCAAAGAGCATCACGTCCGGATTCATCGCCAGGGCTCTCGCGATGGCGATACGCTGCATCTGGCCGCCGGAAAGCATCTCCGGGTAAGTATCCGCCTTATCCGGAAGGCCGACTCTCTCCAGAAGTTCGTCCGCCTTCGCGGACGCCTCCTCTTTTGTCATCAGTTTCAGTGTTACCGGCGCCAGCATGATATTTTCTTTTACCGTCTTATGAGGAAAAAGATTGAAACGCTGGAACACCATCCCGATCTTCTGGCGGTGACGGTTGATATCCACTTTGGGATCTGTGATATCTGTTCCCTCAAACAGAATCTTGCCCCCTGTGGGAACCTCCAGAAGATTCAGCGAACGGAGAAAAGTTGATTTCCCCGAGCCGGAGGGGCCGACCACCACAACAACCTCGCCCTGGCAGATATCTGTGGTGATACCGTCAAGAACCTGATTGCTTCCGAAAGCCTTCTGAAGTCCCTGTACTTCTATCAGGACTTTGTCTTTATTTACGCTCATTGGTCCTCAGCCTCCTCTCTATTTTATTCATGAGAAATGTCAGGAACATAACAAGCGCCAGATAAATAAGCGCTGCCGCGATCAGGGGAAGGAACGCGTTGTAGGTACGGCTCTGGATCAGCATCGCGCCCTTCGTCAGATCCATCATACCGATATATCCGATGATGGAAGTCTCTTTGAGCAGCACGATAAACTCATTTACAAGAGCCGGCAGCACATTCTTAAATGCCTGGGGCATGATGATCAGTTTCATGGTCTGTGTGAAATTCAGGCCAAGGCTCCGGCCTGCCTCCGTCTGTCCCGGATCAATGGACATAATACCGGAACGGACAATCTCCGCCACATACGCGCCCGAGTTGATACCGAAGGCAAGACTGCCTACAATAACCTTATCCAGACTCACCGATCCGAAGATTACGAAGTTCATGATCAGAAGCTGGATCATGGTAGGCGTACCGCGGATCACGGTAAGGTATACCCTGCAGACCGCGTTCAGGATCTTGAAATGTCCTGATTTATCATGGGTGGAGCGGATGATTGCCACAATGAATCCCAGGATGATTCCCAGGATCGCCGCGAAAAATGTGATGAGCAGTGTTGTCTTCAGGCCGTCCAACAGCCACAGATAGCGGTCTTCTTTAATAAAATTCAAATACAAATCCTGTGTAATATCTGCCAATATCATTTGGTTTCTCCCTGCTTTCCTTAACAAAAGAGCTGTTGGCACCAGTCAACAGCTCTCTATGGATATTCCGGATGCATTCGCTCTGCCGGAATAGGATGTCCTCTGTATCGTTATTTCTTTACGATGATCACCTGGCTTGCGTTGGCATAGGTATCTGTGAAGTTCACGCTTGCCGCGCGGTCTTCTGTAACTGTCATGCCTGCCGCACCGAAATCAGCCTTGCCGGACTGTACGGCCGGAAGGATAGAACTGAACTCCATATCCTCAACCTTCAGCTCATAGCCAAGTTTATCGCAGATCGCCTGTGCGATGTCAACGTCGATTCCCACGATCTCGTCGCCTTCATGATATTCATAGGGCTCGAACTCCGCGTTGGTAGCCATTACCAGTTCGCCGTTGGAACGGTCTACATCCTCCGGAGACTCATAGGGTGTCTCGCCGATATTCTCACCGATGTAGTTGTCCATAATGCTGTCGATGGTGCCGTCTTCCTTCAGCTCTTTGAGAGCGCCGTTGATATCCTCAAGAAGCTCCTCGTTATCCTTTGCCAGACAGATCGCATACTCTTCCTCAACAAACGGATCGTCCAGAATCTTCAGGTCGTCGTTTGCCTCTACGAATTTCTGAGCCGGCTGGGAGTCGATGATCACACAGTCAACCTGGCCCGCCTTCAGAGCCTGAACAGCTTCGCTTCCCTTGCTGTAACGCTCTAC
>DWXL01000152.1 GCA_019119235.1 Candidatus Blautia excrementigallinarum
CAGCAGCAAGACCGATGGCGCGGAAAATATATTTTTTGTCAAAAGGGACAACCGCCCCGTTTCTCTTTCTAACCTTCATGCCGATTCCTCCGCTTCCTGTATTTTTTATGTCTCTGGAACTTCTTTTCAAAATTTCAGTTTTTTCATAGCCGCGTCTTTCGCCGCAGCCTTTTTCTATTATATCGCTCCAGCCCCGGAGCGTCAATTATCCGGAGGGTATATTTTTATCTTTTTCACAAGATATAGTGTTTTATACATTTATGAAATACATTTTATTGAACCAACGGATATATCTAGATTTTTAACGTTATCCTCATTCCATATACCTGCACAATCGAAAAAAGAGAGACTGCGGGATCTCCTACAGTCTCTCCTTCCAGAGTAATGCATTCTATATTATTTATTTTTCCAGGGCAACTGTCTCAAAAGGTCTCAGCGTAATACATCCGCTGCCGCTCTGGACGCCTTCATAATTTCCCACAAGTTTGCGGTATTCCGTCCACGCTGCCTCTGCCGGAACAGCGATCTCTTTTCCGGTCAGATTGTTCAGCACGATCAGTTCTTCTTCCCCACAGGTTCTCCGATAGGCAAGGACGTCTTCATTTTCCTTCTCAAAGAACTCAATGGTTCCTTTTGAGATCACGTCTTTATCCTTGCGCAGGGCAACCAGATTTTTATAGAAAGAATAAATGGAATCTTTATCTTTTATCTGTTTTTCCGCGTTAATGTCCTTATAATTTGCCGTTACCTCAAGCCATGGCGTTCCTTCCGTAAATCCGGCGTTTTTGCCGTCGGACCACTGCACAGGCGTACGTCCGTTGTCTCTGGAACGGGCGGCAAGAATTTCCAGCGCTTCTTTCTCTGTTTTTCCCTGCTTAAGAAGAATCTTATAGTAATTCAGACTTTCCACGTCACGGTACTGGGAAATATTGGTATAGTGGGCGTTGGTCATTCCCAGTTCCTCGCCCTGATAAATATACGGGGTTCCTCTCATCAGATGAATGGCCGCAGCCAGCATTTTGGCAGATTTCTTCCAGTATTTTTCCTCATCGCCGAATCTGGATACTGTACGGGGCTGATCATGGTTGCACCAGAACAGGGCGTTCCATCCATGTCCTTCCTGCATTCCCGTCTGCCACTTCTCAAACAGCTTCTTCAGCGCCATCCGGTCCGGCTCCATCAGCGCCCATTTGTCCCCGTTCTTATAATCCACTTTCAGATGATGGAAATTAAAGCACATGGACAGTTCTTTTTCTTCCGGAGCGGAGTAGCGGATACAGTTTTCCAGTGTAGTGGAAGACATTTCCCCTACAGTGATCATATCGTCGATTCCTGTATCTCTTGTAAGCTCTTTCAGATACTCGTGGACATGAGGACCGTCTGTATAAAATCTTCTGCCGTCGCCTTCATAATCGTTCTCGAAAGTATCCGGTTTGGAGATCAGATTCACTACGTCGAAACGGAAGCCCTTTACGCCCTTTTCCTTCCAGTACAGGATCACCTTTTTCAGCTCGTCTCTCACTTCCGGATTGTCCCAGTTCAGATCCGCCTGCGACACATCGAACAGGTGAAGGTACCATTTTCCAAGAGAAGGCACATACTCCCATGCAGGTCCGCCGAACTTCGACTGCCAGTTCGTAGGAACCTGATCCGGTGTTCCCTCCCGGAAAATATAGTAATTCTGATATTTTTCGTCTCCGGCAAGGGCTTTCTGGAACCATTCATGGTCTGTGGAGGTATGGTTAAACACCATATCCAGCATCAGTCCCATTCCTCTTTTGTCCGCCTCCCGGATCAGCTCCTCCATATCCTCCATCGTACCGAATCTGAGGTCGATGCTGCAATAATCCGCAACATCATACCCATTATCGTTCTGAGGAGAAACAAACACCGGGGTAAGCCACAGGTAATCCGGCCCAAGCTCTTTCAGATAATCCAGTTTCTCAATAATTCCTTTCAGATCTCCCAGTCCGTCTCCATTGGAATCCATAAAAGACTTGGGATAAATCTGATAAACCACTTTACTGCTGAAATCTGCCATTGGAATTCTCCTTTTCTGTCATATTCGGTTTAAAACTTCTCATTCAAAGGACGCAACTTCCGTTTCTCCTGCTTTTGCCTGTATGCCGGTAGTAAACTGGATATTCTTCGCATTGCCTTCCTCTGTGATAATGCACACTGTTACATCCGGATGTCCGGCCGCTTTGATCTTTTCTCTGCTGAAACGGATCAGCGGAGTTCCCGCCTTTACTTTCTGTCCCTCTGAAATAAGATACTCAAATCCGTCGCCGTTCATATCTACCGTATCGATACCGATATGCAGAAGAACTTCCATACCGTTTGTCATGGACAGCCCTACGGCGTGTCTGGATCCCTCCATCAGCACTGTTACTTCCGCGTCTACCGGAGAATATAAGGTTTCGTTTTCCGGTACGATGGCCAGTCCGTCCCCCATCACACCTTCAGAAAATACGCCGTCGTTTACCTCTTTCAGAGGAATCACTTTTCCTGTCAGAAATGCTTTAAATACTTTTTCGCCTTCTTCAGAATTTTCTTTTTCTTTCATAAGAGAAGCCGTTACGCCTGCCGCCGCGCTTGCGCCTGCCCCTGCTGCGATCTCTGCCATTTCCGCGGCTGTTTCTGTGTTTACAGAAGTCTCTTCCGCAAGCTTTTTCTTACCTACGATCAATGTAAGAACAAGGGGCACCGCAATAGCGATCGCCATACAGATGGCGAAGCTTGCCATATACTGCGGCTGGATGGAAAGGATTCCCGGAAGCCCGCCTACGCCGATAGCGTTTGCAGTTGTGGATGTCGCCACACAGACGACGGCTGCCAGAGCGGAACCGATCATACCGCAGATAAACGGAAATCCATGTTTCAGATTTACACCAAAGATAGCCGGCTCTGTTACGCCCAGATAACAGGATACGCAGGAGGGTACGTTTACTTCCTGGGCCGCCTCATTCTTTCTCTGAAGGATGATCATACCCAGCACTGCGGAACCCTGAGCGATATTGGAAAGAGCGATCATCGGCCACAGCATGGTTCCGCCGTAATCAGCGATAAGCTGTAAGTCAATGGCATTGGACATATGATGAAGTCCTGTAATAACAAGCGGCGCGTAAACAAGGCCGAATATTGCGCCGAAGATTACCTTGAGCGGGCCTGTAATTCCTGCAAATACTACAGTGGAGATCACATCTCCGATCTTCCAGCCAATGGGTCCCAGGATAAAGTGTGCCGCCATAACCGCAAGAAGGAGGCTGCAGAATGGAACCACGATCATGGACACTACCTGAGGCGTTATCTTCCGGAAGAATTTTTCCAGATACACCAGAGTAAAGGCCGCCAGGATCGCCGGGATCACCTGTCCCTGATATCCGATCATGTTGACTTTAATGAATCCGAAATCCCATTTCGGAATATCTGCCGCAGCCGTCGTCGCTACGGAATACGCGTTCAGAAGCTGACCGGAAACAAGGGTAAGGCCGAGAACGATACCCAGCATCTGTGTAGTACCCATCTTTTTTGTCACAGACCAGCAGATACCAACCGGAAGCATATGGAACACAGCTTCGCCGATCAGCCACAGAAAGCTGTCGATTCCTGACCAGAACTGGCTGATATCACATAAAGTCTTCGTGCCGTTTTCAAAAAGGTATAGACTGTCGATACAGTTACGGAAGCCCAGGATCAGACCTCCTGTGATGATCGCCGGGATCAGCGGAGCAAAGATCTCCGCCAGAGCGGTAACGATCCTCTGCAATGGATTCTGATTCTTCTTCGCCGCCTGCTTTACCGCATCCTTGGACACACCTTCGATTCCCGCTTCTTTCACGAAATCATTGTAAAAATCAGAAACTGTGTTTCCAATGATCACCTGAAACTGTCCGGATTGGGTGAAGCTTCCCTTCACCACTTTCATGGCCTCGATCGCTTTGATATCCGCCTTGCCGGGATCGACCAGAGCAAAACGCATTCTTGTCATACAGTGCGATACGGCCGCAATGTTTTCCCTGCCGCCTACATGGCGGAGCAGTTCTTTTGCATCTTCTGCATACTTACCCATTTTCCTTTCCTCCCTGATTTATATTTGGTTAAGCTGCCATTCTGTCCATTTCGCTCTCGTATTTTTATGGACATCTGCTATGCTTTATATATACCATACTTGTTTAAACATGTCAACAGATTTCATCAAAATTTGTTTAAACAACTTTTTAAAAACCTATTGACAATCACACCTGAGGTTTTATAATAAAGATATCTGGAATATTCCCAGAAACTACAACTATATTCCGAAGGAAGTGATGTTTTATGCCAAAAGCAATCTACCAGACTATTTACAGAGACTTAAAAGAAAAGATTGAACAGAATGAATTTGCCTATCAGGAATTACTTCCCCCGGAACATCAGTTGACGAAAAAGTACGACTGTTCCCGGAATACTCTCCGGCGCGCCATTAGCTGTCTTGTAACAGACGGATACGTCCAGACTATGCAGGGAAAAGGCGTCCGCAATATATACCGCCCCATTGAGCAGACCTCTTTTACGATTGGAGAGATTGAAAGTTTCCGCGAATCTGCAAAAAGAAACGGCCTGACGCCCCGCACCCGCGTACTTTTATTCGTGGAGCTGGCCGTAAGTGATAGACAGGCTTCATATACAGGTTTTTCCCCGGGAACAGAGGTTTATTATATCCAGAGGCTTCATTATCTGGACGATCTCCCTCTGATCATTAATCATAACTATTTTCTGAAGGAGGCCGTTCCGGGACTTACAAAAGAAATTGCCGAGAATTCTATCTACGATTATCTGGAAAATACGCTGCACATGACAATCGTAAACAGCAAACGTGTGATGACCGTGGAAAAGATCACAGAAATTGATGAGAAATATCTGAAGCTGAACGTGGACGACTACAACTGTATGGCGGTGGTCAGCAGCCAGACCTACAACAGCGACGGGATTATGTTTGAGTACACCCAGTCCCGTCATCGCCCGGATTATTTCCGGTTCTATGACAATGCGGTAAGACGATAATATAGAACAAGAAAGGATGCCATGAATCTCTTCATCGCATCCTTTTCCTTTATTTCCATTGTTACCGTATATAAATACCGTCTTTTCCCATAAATCCGCCCGCGGGACAGCACTCTCTCCAGAGATCGCTGTTCTCGTCTTTCAGAAATCCGTAGTCGTCTTCCATAAGATGGCGGAACATGGCTTTCGGCATACCGAAAAGTATCCTGCGTTCTTCCCCTGCTTTTTCATTCTGGGTAAAACAGGGCAGCGACAGGGACACTTCCGCCTTGGCTCCGTTGAAGCTTGTTCCCGCGCCGCATTCCAGAAACGTCTCAAAAACAGGCCTGTAATAGGCTTTCCAGAACTGTTCCTGCCCGAAGCCAAGCTGCTCTCCTTTATTCTGATCCGGATCGGGATCTCTCACAACGCCGCAGAGATAGCCGCGTTCATAATAAGTCATACACACTGCCGCCGGATCCGGTTTGGCTCCGTTCACGGAAGCGATGGCTTCCACCTGCTGGCTTCCCTTCCTTAAGGCCTGTTCTCTCCGGTTGCTTCCTCCTTTTGCCTCCCATACGCTCCAGGAATCGTCCGCCATACGGTACCCGATCATATCCGGTCTCCATTCGCCGGCAAAAAAATCTATAAAACCGTCCCCGTTCGCTTTTTCGATCAGGTTCAGATGAGTCAGATAGTCCACGCCGTACAGTCTGCGGCTGATCAGTTTTGTAAAAAACATACCGAGATAATAGGACATCACACTTTTTTCCGAGGAATCCAGATAAGCGATATTTTTAGATTTTTTCAGTCTGTCCCCTTCCGTATCGAGCGCAGTCTCCACGAGAAATATCTTATAAAGCAGTTCGGATTTTCTCTTGGAAAACCAGGCGGGAGTCAGCCTCTGCAGCGGCATTCCGCAGGTGATCACCGCGTGCAGGAGTTCTTTATTGGTAAATTCCAGTTCAACCGTCTCGCTGGAAAGCCCCGTCTGATTCTCACAGTCCTCCAGCTCCAGTGAAATAGTATAATTTCTGTCTTCTGTCAAGATCATAATATAACCTCTTCTGTTCTCTTATCATAATCTGTTTCCGATACAGCAATTATAGCATTTTCCTCAGCGGCGCGCAAATAAAACAGAGCCGGCTCCCGAAGGAACCGGCTCCTGATCATGAACTAATTCATATAAGTTTTCAGCCAGGTATATACTTTCTGCTGTCTTGTTTTGTATGCGCCTACCTGATTGCCTGTATCTGTGTTGAGAGCAGCATAGATGCTGTCCAGTGTAACAGGTTTCGCTGTTTTGCCAAGAATTCTGGTAACAGCTCCGTATCCGCCCTGATGGCGTACATTGATCAGCATACCTACCGACCTTGCTTCTGTAATGCCAAGACTGCGGATCTCAGTTTCATACTCGCGGATCTGCTCGTACATAAGCTGATCCTGACATGCTCTTCCGTACTGGCATCCGATCAGCAGCTTGATTCTGTAGATCTTCAGATCATCGCTGGTCTTCGGCACGCCGGTTTCTTTGTAGGAGGCTGACCGGGTCAGCTTATAGCTGGACCAGTTCTCATTGACAACGTCATTCCAGACAAGATTATCAGAATCATATCTGCTCCAGATTGACGGATATTTGTCATGGATCAGCTTCAGCAGTCTCTGGGCTTCCGTAGCATACCACTGCCCTGCTCCGATAGTAATCGCATGCTCTGCGCCGCTGTTGGTATACGCCTCGGTGAAATCATCATACGCCTGATTGCCGTATACCTGTCCGCCTGTCTCCACTGCATAGAGGATTTTCTTCATAACATCCATCTGTGTTGTATTGAATTTGGAATAGCTGTTGGATACAGAATCGTTGGATGCAGCAGGTATCCCGGGCGTGGTCACGACAGGAGTATTGCTCATTGCCGCAAGATAGTTCACATTGCCGCCGCGTTTATACGGACGTACACAGTAGGCATATTTCGTATTGGCCGCTGCGTTGGTATCTGCATAGGACGTCTTCGTCCGGTCCAGGGTGGCAATTACCTGCCAGCTGTTTCCGGATGTCTTTCTGTATATGTAATATCCGTCGCATCTTGTCACTCTTGTCCACTGTACGTTCACTCTGCTGCTGGAAACAGCCTTGGCTGTAACAGTTGTCGTCAAAGGACGTGTGGCTCCTGTGACAGGAGTAAAGATACTGTAAACGTTCTTTCCGCCTTCTTTGCGGTATGCGCGTACTGCATACTGGTAAGGCTTGCCTTCTGTAAGATTCCGGTCAAGGTAGGAAGTCGCTCCCTTGCTTACGACCCGGATCCTCGTCCAGGGAAGTTTCACGGATTCTCTTCTGTAGATCACATAACCCTGCGCAATGGAGGACTTGTTCCAGCTGATCCTCAGCGCCGCCGTACTGGACGCCTGTACAGTTGCCGTGATCCTGTTATTGCGGATGGACGCCGCCGCGCTTACCGGAATCTCCATGCAGAAAACTGTGGTAAGCATAACTGCCAGCGCAAGTATAATAGAAATCCCGCGTCTTCCTGTTCTCTTCTCTTTCATTCAACTCTCCCTTTCATGATTTACAAGGCTCTTTTTACATTTTAAAGAAAAGTTGAAGAAAAATCAAGTGTTTTTTACGATATATTATATAATTATTACATTTATCTTACGTCACTCAGGAAGAACAGTGCAAGCGTACCCGGGCCGGAATGCGCCCCGATGGTGGCGCCCACATGGTTGATAATCTCTGTTTTGATCTGATATTTTTCTTTTATTTTAGCGGAAAGGAACTCCGCATCCTCTTTGCAGTCTCCATGACTGATAAATATGGTATCGCAGGTGTCCTTATAGCTTCCGATCTTCTGATCCATCAAAGATACCAGCTCGAGAATGGACTTCTTCCTTCCTCTCACCTTGCCCACAGGGATCAGCTTGCCATCGTCGTCCACATGAAGGACGGGTTTGATGTTCAGCATACCGCCCAGAACCGCTGTGGTTTTGGAGACACGGCCTCCCCGGTACAGATGATTCAGATCGTCCACGGTAAACAGGTGGGCGATATTTTTCTTATGGTCTTCTGTCCATTTTGCTGTTGTCTCGAAATCCGCGCCCTCTTCTTTCATCTTCTGGGCAAGATATACCAGAAGCCCCTGACCCAGAGAGGCGGCAAGAGAATCCACCACAACAATACGGCGTTCCGGATACTCCTCCGCCAGATCCTCCGCGGCAATGCGGCAGCTGTTATAGGTTCCGCTCAAACCTGAGGAAAATGCTATATGGAGAATGTCTTTGCCCTCCTTCAGGTATGGCTCGAACAGTTCCTTAACGTCATTGGGATTCACCTGAGCTGTGGTGGGGAGGGAACCGCTGCGCATCTTTGCGTAAAATTCCTCTACAGGCAGAAAATTCTCATGGGAATAATGATTCCCGTCCATGGAATAACTGAGGTAAGTGCATCCCACGCCATGTTCCATATAATAGCTCTCCGGAAGATCCGCATTGTTATCTGTTGTGATCACATATTCGTTCATGATTTTTCCTTCCCGCCCGCGCCTGTATTTAAGCTTCATACCTAAAGCTCTTCCGGTCTGCAGGCATTTCTTATTTATCACTGTCCGTCTTCCCTGTCAGAGTCTCTGTACTGCCGGACAGATTCATATAAATGTATCATATCACCCGCCAACCGGTTGTGCAACCTTTTCTCCCAGTACTTTCAGCGCCTCCTTAAGCTGATTGTCCTCCTCATGGCTGATCTCCGCTTTATTGAGAAGGGCTGTATCCAGTTTCACTTCCACATCCGGCGTTATCCCTGTATTGTTGATGGAATTCCCGCCGGGCGTATAATAATCCGCTACTGTCAGCTTCACAGCGCTTCCGTCATCCAGCTTATGGACTGCCTGGACGACTCCTTTGCCGTATGTCACTGTTCCCACGACAGTCCCCACGCCATAGTCCTTGACAGCGCCTGCAAATATTTCCGCGGCGCTGGCGCTCCCTTCGTTTACAAGTACCGCCAGCGGGATCTCCAGAGGATTCTCCCCGTCGCAGGTTTCCTCCTGACGGTTGCCGTATTTATCCTCCGTATACACAATGATCCCCTCCGGGAGAATGTTGCGCAGGACGTCGCACACAGACGTGAGAAGGCCGCCGGGATTATTTCTGAGATCGATCACCAGCCGCTGCATTCCCTGCTCTTCCAGAGAGGCAAAAGCCTCTTCGTACTGTTTCGGCGTGACGCCGGTAAACTGGGATATCCGTATATACCCGGTATCCTCGTCCAGCATTTCCTCAAACACGGAGGGAAGCTCCACATCCTGTACGTTTACAGATACTTCAAACGGCTCCTCCACTCCCTGCCTGTGAACGGTAAGATTTACTTCCCGGCCTTCCGCTTCTTTGATCATTTCCACCACTTCAGACACTTCTTTTTCCGTAATGTCTATTCCGTCTACTGCGCTGATCACATCTTCCGCCTTAAGCCCGGCCAGATCGCCCGGTCCCTCTTCATAACACTCCGCAATCCTTACGCCGCCTTCCGGATTCTCCTGTATGGTAACGCCAATCCCCACATAGGAGCCTTCGGTAGTGGAATTCGTCTGTTCATACTGCTCGGCGGTATAATAACAGGAATACGGATCTCCCAGACCGTAAAGAAGGCCTGTATATACCCCCTCCGCAAGACTGTCTCCATCTATTTCTCCGAGATATTCCTGATCGATCAGCGCTTCCAGGTAATTCAGTTTCCGCGCGTGGTCCGGATCTGAAAGAACGCCTCTGTTCTGCATGGAATATCCCGCATAAACACCGGCAGCCACCGCCGCGGCGGCCAGGACGCCTGTAACGACTCCCTTGATATATGCACTGTTTTTCATGACAACCTCCTGTCTGTCTCTCTGCTGTCGCCTTGTTTCTCAGGATAAATGAGAAACGGCATAAAGCCTTCTGCTTTATGCCGTACATTATATCATACTCTTAAGTGTTTTCTGGTAGTCCAGAAACTTCCGATCAGGCCGATTCCGATCCCGAGAGCCACGCTGATGGGCACCAGAACGCGATAGATATTCGCCACCGGAATAAATTCCACCACACCGGTAAGGACATTAAACCGGGTCAGGACATACTCTACTGCCGTATTATAAAGGAAATACAGCGCCGTAAGCGGAATCGCCGCTCCGATCAGCCCCAGGACCATACCCTCAAGAACAAAGGGCGCCCGGACAAAACCGTCTGTAGCTCCGATATATTTCATGATTCCGATCTCTTCCTTACGGACGGCAATACCTACAGAAACAGTATTGCTGATCAAAAATACGGAGATCACGATGAGAAGTACGATAATCACCAGGGACGCATAAGATACCAGACGGTTAAAGCTTCCCAGTGTATTGGCGGCTTCCTCCGACTGCTCCACCTCACGCACCTGATCCAGTCCCTGAATATAGGAGACAAGCTCTCCCTGCATCTCGATCTGATTCATGTACACCGCAAGGTTGGCAGAATTAACAAGCGGATTATCGTCCCGGAAACCTTCCGCAGCATCGGAGCCCTGAAAATACTCCTCTTTAAAATCCTCCCATGCCTGATCCGCGGAGGTAAACTCCACTTTCTCCACTTCCGGCCGCTGACTGATCATGGCGCTGATCTGGTCGATCTGCTCCTGGGTGGTTCCCTCGTTAAAAAAGACTGTGATAGGGACTTCCTGCTCTACCTTATGAGCGATATTGTCCACATTATTAACGATGGAATAGAACACTCCTACCAGAAAGATGCAGGCCGCCATGGTCAGGATCGACGCCAGCGAAAACATCCAGTTCCGTTTAATATTAACAATTCCCTGTTTCAGGGTAAACCAAATCGTACTAGGCCTCATGATATCCTCCCTCTCTCTCGTCGCTGACAATGACGCCTTCGTCCATGGTAACAACTCTCTTCTTCATAGTATTAACGATATCTTTATTGTGCGTTACCACAAGCACCGTTGTCCCGCGCTCATTGATCTGCTCCAGAAGCTGCATGATCTCTTCTGAAGTCTTGGGGTCCAGGTTACCGGTAGGCTCGTCTGCCAGCAGAATGTCCGGACGGTTCACCAGCGCTCTGGCAAGGGCGACTCTCTGCTGCTCGCCTCCGGAAAGCTCGTCAGGATATGACTTATATTTTTCGGCAAGGCCCACTTCCTGAAGGACCTCGGGAACACGGCGGCGGATCACACGGCCCGGCCTTCCGATCACCCGCTGGGCGAACGCCACATTCTCATATACATTACGGTCTTTCAGAAGACGGAAGTCCTGGAACACTACGCCAAGCTTCCTGCGGTATTTCGCCACACGGCGGTGCTTCATTGTCTCCAGTCTCTCCCCGCTGACAATCATCTGGCCGCTGGTGCTGTCCAGCTCCTTCATCAGAAGTTTGATCAGGGTTGTTTTACCGGATCCGCTGCTTCCCACAACGAAGACAAATTCACCCTTGTCCACGTGCAGATTTACATGATTCACAGCCGGAAGCCCCTTCCCGTAGGATTTACTTACATCAATCAGATCAATCATAATATCCTCCTCTGTTTTCTTCCTGTTTCATGGATAAAACAAACTTGTTTCCTGTATTAAAACAATCAAAATGCTGCCAGAGGCTCCGGCAGCATTTCTCCGTTATCTGCGCCATAAATATTAACCCATTTGTAACAATGTTGTAACATATTCCAGGGCAGATTGCAAGCATTTTTCTTTTTTTCATAGAAAATTCATACAAACAGGATCAATATTCCAGTGTTTCCATGTACTTCATATACTTCACAACCATCAGCGCGATCTTGAAGGTGATCGCGTCCTCAAACACTCTCAGATCCAGTCCTGTACTCTTCTGAAGCTTATCCAGTCTGTATACAAGAGTATTCCTGTGGATATAAAGCTGTCTCGAAGTCTCGGAAACATTCAGGCTGTTCTCAAAGAATTTATCGATAGTCACCAGAGTCTCCTCATCGAAGTCATCCGGAGACTTGTTCTCAAAGATCTCCTTGATAAACATCTTGCACAGCGGGATGGGCAGCTGATAGATCAGACGTCCGATTCCCAGCGTGCTGTATGCGATCACATCTCTGTCCCCGAAGAAAATCTTGCCGATATCAAGGGCCATCCTTGCTTCCTTGTAGGAACGGGACACTTCTTTCAGTTCATTTACGATCGTTCCGAAAGCGATATGAGTCTCTCCGTCCTGACTGTAGCCCAGGGTGTCGAGAAGGGCATGGGAGAGTTTCTCCATGTCGCTGTAGTTCTCGCCTTCCTCCAGCTGCTTCACGATAATAATGCTCTTCTCATCCACAGCTGTGATAAAATCCTTCGTCTTGCCGCCGAAGAAGCTCTTAACGCTCTCCATCACGTTATGGTCCTTCTCCTGCTGCATCTCAAGGATCAGGACAATACGGCGCACATCCGCGTCAATATGAAGCTTCTTGGCACGGTTATAGATATCCACAAGGAGCAGGTTGTCAAGAAGAAGATTCTTGATAAAGCTGTCCTTATCAAAACGTTCTTTATAGGCAACGATCAGGTTCTGGATCTGGAACGCCGCCAGCTTGCCTACCATATAGGTATCCTCATCGTCTCCATGGGCTACCAGAATATATTCCAGCTGATAATCATCACACACCTTAAAATACTGAAATCCCTTAACAAGCTGGCTGTCTGCCTGAGATTCCACGAAAGCCTGGATATCTCCCGGCTGAATGACAAAATCTGAAAATGTAGACGCCAGAACCTTACCCTCTGTGTCAATGATGCAGAACTCTGTTCTGGAAATTTCCTTTAACCCTTCCAGGGTATTCTGAAGTACCTGATTTGATATCATCTGTCAACATCCCTTCCCATTTCTTGTGTATGTTTCTGCTGTTTTCCCCATAAAAACCTATACATAGGGATATTTTAATACAAATTCACCAAAAATGAAAGAGGAAAACTGAACTTTTTTACAAATTTTTGTGTATTATTCCTATCTTTCTATAAATCCCTCTCCGTGTACTTCCCTCACATCACCCACGATCACAAAAGCCTGGGGATCGATCTCATCGATTTTTTCCTTCAGATATACCAGCTGTTTTTTTGCCAGCACACAGTAAAGCATCAGTTTCTCCTGCCCGGAGTACATTCCTTTCGCTGAGATCCCCGTAACGCCTCTGTCCAGATCGTTCATGATCATGGAAGCGATCCTGTCCGGTTTGTCTGTGATGATATAGACTGATTTGGAGAATTTCAGACCCTCGATCAGTCCGTCGGATACCTTCGTCACCAGAAATACGGCAATGATGGCATAAAGGGCTCTCTCCACACCGAACACAAAGGCGCCGATCAGCACGATCGTGCCGTCCACAAACTGCATGATCTGCGCGATGGAATAATGCTTCAGATATTTCTGGATCAGCGCCGACAGAAGATCTGTTCCGCCTGTGGTCCCGCCGCCCAGGAACACAAGGCCGATCCCCACGCCCATCAGGACGCCGCCGTAAACGGCCGAGAGCAGAAGGTCATGGGCAAGCTCCCACGCGGGGAGCACCGCCAGCCACAGAGTCAGCGAACCGTCGCCGATCAGGGCCTTCTTCGCGAAAGTCATTCCTTTCAGTTTTATCGCCAGCAAAAACATGGGGATATTCAGCACCATATTGGTCAGCCACAGCGGCACTTCCCATCCGTAGAGGGCTCCCGATCCGGCTTTCACAAGAATAGCGATGCCGGAAAATCCGCCTGTGACCAGGCCGGCTGAATCGAAGCAGGAACTGATTCCCATGGCCATCAGGCCGGTTCCCGCCAAAATAAAAAGATATTCCATATACCATGGCTTTTTCCCTGTAAACGCCATATGAATTCCTCCTGTCCGTAATGTTGTCTCACTTCCTCACAGCGCCGCGGCAGGTTCATCTCCGTGCCTGGAGCGTGTTGCCCTTTGTACACTGACGCTATGCTACATTGAAGTTTTTTTATATACACGAAAAGAACGGGGCGCGGCCTTTGGCCGTTTCCCGTTCTTAGTCTGCCCTATTTTTCAGGTTTATTGATAAACTCTATGAAATTGTAGCTTTCCACGATCTGAAAATACTTTACGATCCTGGGATAGAGAGGCTCCGCCTTTTCGCCAAACTCCTCCTTCACCAGCGCCGCGATATCCGCCACTGTTTTCTCTCCGTCGATCAGAGGCCAGATAAAAGTCCCCTGGGCGTCCAGATGCACCTTCGTGAACCGGGGTTTATTAAACACTCTCTGAGCAATGGTGTTCATGACTCCCGTGTTTTCCACCTCAAGGATGACTCTGTCTTTCAGATCTCTGTGCCATTTCAGGGCTTCGTTTCTTCTGGGGATCAGATCCAGGTAATTGATATCTGATCCCTCTTTTTTTCTCTTATTTCTCATCAGGCTTTTCTTTTATTCCACAGTGAGAATTTCAGCAGCAGAAGGATCATCAGGATCATGATCACAACACCGCCGATGTTTCCGAAGCTGACAATGCCGGAAATATCCGGGCTGATATGAGCGATGGTAAGGATCGCAAGGGTGATGCCCACAAGACCTTCTCCGGCGATCAT
>DWXL01000153.1 GCA_019119235.1 Candidatus Blautia excrementigallinarum
GTGATGGAATCGTCCGTAGTGGAAAGCTGGTAGCAGGCCTGCTCGATCCGCTGGTGGTTCAGATACTCCATTGGCGTCTGATGCGTCATTTCCGAGAAAAAACGACAGAAATATTTCGGCGACATGGATACCGAGGCGGATAACTGCTGCAGAGTGATAGGAGCGGCGTAGTTGTGCTCTATAAATTCCAGGACCTGTTTCAGCTGGAGAATTCTCTTATAGTCACGTCTGGCCTGGCGCGCTCCCTCCAGATAGTAATGTTTACCAAAAACAAGACCGAAAAAGTGGTAAAATTGTCCAATCACGGTGAGCTCGTAACCGTCCGGTTTCTTCCAGAGAGCGTCAAAAGCGGTGTTTACAGCCTCGCAGATATCTGTCTGTTCCGGGGTGAAATGATGCCAGATGAGAATTTCCTGATGAATGATCTTCTGCATGTAACCCGCGCAGACAGAATTGTATTTGAGAAAAGTATTGCCGTCAAAGACAATGCACTGATAGACACAATCCTCGGGAATCCCGCTGTGAAGGATGCCGCTGTGTACAAAAATGATATCTCCGGCTGACGCAGTGAAACTTTTTTCGTCTAAAGTGACGGTAAGAGAACCTTTCAGAATGCGGATGATCTCATATTCCACATGCCAGTGATAGGACATTACATAACGCGGGTGGGACGGTTCGATATGATGAAATTCAAAGGGAAAGTCATATGTTCCCCGGATACGGTCTTCGTTTCGGTCAAGGTCATGCATGGCCTGGTTCCTCCTTCCGTAAAGTTAATAGAAATTTTATAGATTATACTGAAAAAGTGAATATAATCCTACTTTTTGCTATTATAACACAAGTAATTCTGTTCTGGCAAATGTATACTGTAATTATCAAGGACGTACTTCAGGGATGAAGCTGCCGGCGGGAAAGTCGCGGACGGCAACGGTATGATTTACTGAAGCTCATCCCGGAATAAAACCAAAATGGAGGTAATGAAAATTATGGCAAAAAGCAGATTAATCGGAAGCTATCCTGTAATCGGAATCAGACCGACAATCGACGGACGTAGAGGCGCTCTGGACGTAAGAGGTTCTCTGGAAGAGCAGACCATGAACATGGCTAAGAATGCTGCTAAATTATTTGAGGAAAACCTGAAATATTCTAACGGCGAGCCGGTTAAAGTTGTTATCGCTGACTCCACCATCGGACGTGTCGGCGAAGCTGCGGCATGCGCTGACAAATTCCGCAAAGAAGGCGTTGATATTACCCTTACTGTTACACCCTGCTGGTGCTACGGTTCTGAGACCATGGATATGGATCCCCAGACCATCAAGGCTGTATGGGGCCTGAACGCAACAGAGAGACCCGGCGCTGTATACCTGGCATCTGTTCTGGCTACACATGCACAGAAGGGACTTCCGGCATTCGGTATCTACGGACATGACGTTCAGGATGCTGACGATATGACAATCCCGGAAGACGTTAAAGAAAAACTGTTAAGATTCGGACGCGCGGCAGTTGCTGCTGCTTCCATGAGAGGCAAATCCTATCTGCAGATCGGTTCCGTTACCATGGGTATCGGCGGATCCATCATTGATCAGGATTTCATCGAGTCCTATCTTGGAATGAGAGTAGAGTCTGTTGACGAGGTTGAGATCATCCGCCGCATGACAGAAGGCATCTACGATCACGCTGAATTCGAGAAAGCTCTGAAATGGGCGAAAGAGACCTGCAAGATCGGCTTCGATAAGAACCCGCCGGAACTGCAGATGACAGACGAGCAGAAAGAAGAACAGTTCGAGTTCGTTGTTAAGATGGCGGTTATCATCAAAGAGCTGATGAACGGCTGCGACAAACTGGATCCGAAATTCTCTGAGGAAGCGATCGGACACAATGCTCTGGCAGCTGGTTTCCAGGGTCAGAGACAGTGGACAGACTTCTATCCCAACGGAGACTTCGCGGAGGCTATGCTGAATACTTCCTTTGACTGGGAAGGCGCAAGAGAGCCCTACATCCTGGCAACAGAGAACGACGTACTGAACGGTCTCGGAATGATGTTCATGAAACTCCTTACCAACCGCGCGCAGATGTTCGCAGATGTTCGTACATACTGGAGCCCGGACGCTGTTAAGAGAGTAACAGGATATGACCTTGAAGGCGTTGCAAAAGAAAACGGCGGTTTCATCCATCTGATCAACTCCGGCGCATGCTGTCTGGATGCCAACGGAGAGGCAAAAGATGAAAACGGAAACGCTGTTATGAAAGAATGGTGGAACGTAACTGAGGAAGATCAGAAAGCTATTATGGCTGCAACCACCTGGAACGCAGCTGATAATGGATACTTCCGCGGCGGCGGATTCTCCTCCAGATTCGAGACAAAGGCTCAGATGCCTGCTACCATGATCCGTCTGAACCTTGTAAAAGGTCTTGGACCGGTTCTTCAGATCGCTGAAGGATGGACAGTAGGTCTTCCGGCAGACGTATCCGATACACTCTGGAAACGTACTGACTATACATGGCCCTGCACATGGTTCACACCAAGATGCGACGGCAAAGAAGGCGCGTTCAAAGACGCTTACAGCGTAATGAACAACTGGGGCGCTAACCACGGAGCAATCTCCTACGGACACATCGGCGCAGACCTGATTACCATGTGCTCCATGCTGAGAATTCCGGTTTGCATGCACAACGTTCCGGAAGAGAAGATCTTCCGTCCGGCTGCATGGAACGCATTCGGAATGGACAAAGAGGGCGCAGACTTCCGCGCATGCAAGAACTACGGACCTCTTTACAAATAAGAACTACAGTTGTTGTAAAATATGCCATGATAGAAACGGTCTTCCGGCTTTGCCGGAAGACTGTTCTTTTTTGAGCGATACGCCCGGCAAGCAGCCAAATGTCGTATTTTCTCGCAAAGTTTGTCAAAAGAGGGATTATCAGGGGAGAATTTCTGTGCTATGATGAAGGTGTTCCAGTGTGAAGACCGGAGGGAGTTAAAATAATTTAATCCTGCATCCGCATGGAACTGTGCGCCAGGCGGAACTTTGCAGATAAGGGGAATGAGGAGATATGAAAAGATTTTATGGAAGAAAGACTTCAGGAATTACCGCGGCGGTTCTTCTGGCTGTATATGTATTATTATGTGCGGTACCGGCGTTGGCAGACGTGCAGAAACGAACGGAACCTGACTACCGGACAGATTATTATATGATTGTGGAATCAAAGGCGGGAGGCGTGGATATTTATTCCGATCCCGACCTGGATTCAACGAAACTGAACGATAGTCTGATCCCGAACGGAACAGCTCTTCGCATAGAAGGGGAAGTGGAGGACGAGAAGGATAATCGTCTCTGGGGATATACGCAATATCACGGGATGTACGGATATGTGCCGGAGGATGATCTGAAGCCGGCGCAGTCACGGCAGGAAGCCATCGACTCGGAGCTCTATATCGCGGGAAGCGATAATGTTGATTATAATACGGATTATGATGTAACTGTTGATTCTGATGAGGACGGTATCAATCTCTATCAGGGCCCGGGAGAAAAATACGGCGCGGTTCCCGAAGCAGAAGAGATAAAAAACGGTGAAACCCTGCATATCGTACAGGAGGCGGAAATGGTGGACGGAAGCCGGTGGGGAGTGACAGACTCCCTGGAAAAAGACGGCTGGGTAAACCTGGATGAAACCCGGGAGGAGAAGAATACCGGGTTTCAGAAGGAGGATGTTGACGGGAAAACGGAACCGGATACGACAGAAATACCGGAAACAGCAGCCGTGATCGAAACTCCGTCTGTTGGAAATGTAGAAATACCGGAAGCGGAAGAGAAGACGAAACTGACGGAAGCGGAAAACGAAAGTGAGTCTCCGTCGGCTGAAGCTGCAGAACTGAAGGACACAAAGGAAGCGGAAGAGAAGGCGGAACTGACAGAAGCGGCGGAAGAGAAAGTGGAGCCCACGAAAGCGGCGGAAGCGGAAGAGAAAGTGGAACTGACAGAAGCGCCGGAAGCAGAAGAGAAAGCGGAAGAGAAAGATGAGGAGATGGCGCAGGAAGAGACCGCCGGAAACGAGAGGAAAGCAGAACCGACAGAAACTCCCGGCGCGGCAGATGCGGCAAGCCGGGAGGTGCAAACCGACACCGCTCCCTCCGGCGTTCCGTTGGTTTTTATCATATTGGCGGCAGTTGCCGCAGTGGGCGGTCTTTTTATCTATCATTTCAGAAAACGCTGAAAAAATTGGGACTATCATATGGATAGTCCCGTTTTTTTTAGCTTATTTTGTAGGCGATTACTGAGATTGTCCGGGAGCGCCTGCTGAACAGACGGCGGTAATAACTCAGTTTCTGAGGATGCACCCGGATGGTCATCTGCGGTGAGTAGGAATCAATCTTTGATCCCACATTATTTAGTTTAATGCTCTTAATCTGAATAATACATCCTTTTTTTACATTGCGGAAGGCGTATGCGCCTATTCGCGTGAGTCCTGTTCCAATGGCAACCCGATCGAGATTTTTGCAGTTGCGGAACGCGTGGCTTCCGATAGCGGTTACATTATTGCCAATGGCGACTTTTTTCAGCATGGTATGCCCGTAGAAAGCTTTTGTCCATACAGATGTAACTTTATAGGTAATCCCGGCGTAACGTATCGTGGTGGGTACGACCAGGGATTTGATATACCGGTCTGTCGTTCCGCTGCAGGTGACCTCATTCTTCCCTTTTACACGGAATATCAGATTGTCCGATGAAATATATGCGGATTTCCACTGTGCGTACAGAGTGATATTTCCCGTGATCGTAAACTTGTCTCCGGGCGCGTAGCTTGTGCCGCTTCCATCATATTCCGTATTCCATCCTGTAAAGAAATGCGTATTACAGTATGCTGCATTTTTTACAGTGACTGTACTTCCGGAAGTGTAGGCAGTCTGGTCTGACGGTACATCTCCGATAGCCAGGGAACTGTTTTTGTGGTAAGTCACTTTATATGTAGCCGGTGTCGGAGTGGGGGTTGCAACCGGTGCATCCAGCGTCTTTGTATGAGCTTTAATAGAAAAGCAGAAAGGAGATTTCTGCAGGGCACAGTCAGCCCAGTTCTTTCCGTTAGAGGTATAGAAGCTCTGTCCGGCCTCAAGTCCGGCGATCGCCTGGAACCAGGAGGACGAGGTGACGGTGGTAGTGTTTTCCACATAATAGGGCGTGGACTCATCCATCAGTGTAAGTACGACGGAATAAGTGCTTCCCTGTGTCAGTGTTACAGGAGTTTCCAGAGTGATGGTATCAATCCCTGCCAGGGGCTGGAAGTATTCCATCGGTGTGTCGAAAGCCGGAGTACCGCTGAGCGGATCCAACGGATCTTTCAGATCGGTATAGATCTGAATCTGGTAACTGGTATTGTCTTTTTTGGATGCCGTTACAATTTCTCCCAGTTCTTCTGCGTTGCCGTTTCCTGCTGTCGCGGTGAAAACATTGGCAATAGAATAGCCTTTTTTCAGTGTGACAGAAGAGATTCCGCAGGCAGCCCCGTCATAAAAATAATTATTGGGGTAGGCAGGCTGTGTGGTAACGGTATTGGAAACAAGGTTGGTGATGGAAGCGTCTTCATAAGAAAGATAAAAATATCCGTTGTCTCCCCAGAAGCTTCCGTAACTGTTCTTCACGATCCAGGCGCCGTCATTCTGGACGCCAGACTTTGCGGGAAAGTTTTCTTTGGCGTAGTTGTCATTCCAGCCGACTATAGTGACCGCATGATTGACGCCGCCTGAAGACGGATAACATGCGGCGGCGGTATCCGCTCTGTAGTATGTGCCTGAATTATCCAGATAGATCATGGCGGTAACAGAACCGTATTCCTGGAGAAGCTGTTTCATTCTGTCTACAGAATAGGCTGAAAATACAGCATCAGTCAGATATACATCTGTATCGTAGGCAAGGTTTTCATCCAGAGGCGCAGACAGATCGGCGGTATGAGAACTGTCTGTGGGAAGAGGGGCTTTATCCTCTGTGACCATACCGGACCAGGTGCTCAGGAAAAAGGATGCCACCATGCCGTTGCCCCTGTCGTGGTAAGTGTTTCCCAGATGAACGATCCGGTCGTCCGGTGTGTTGCCCAGAGGATCATTGACACGGTGCGACCAGAAATAGGCCAGATGCTCTTCTGAGAGATCCCACGTTCCTAATCCCTGGGAAAGAAGAGAAGTCTCATAATTTGAGGCAAGGCCGAAGGCCCAGCATATGCCGAAAGGATTCTGGTTCTTGACCGAAGTGACCAGTCCGGCATCCCGGGAATCATAATAAAGAGCCTGAGCGCTGTACAGGCTTATTCCCAACTCGCTTTCCGCATCCTCCAGAGGCGCGTATGCGGTAAGGTTTTCCATGGGGGCAAGCTGTTCTTCCCACTCGGCCGCGGTCATGGGGCGGCCCAGGATATAATCAGCCTCCTGATTATTGTCTGTATCACCTGAGCTGAACGTGTCGGATTCCGGCTGATCTGAAAACAACTCCTGATCTGAAAATGTTTCCTGGTCAGAAAGCAATTCCTGATCTGAACTGACAGAGTCTGCCGCAATGTCCGGAGAACCGGCGGTATCTGAAAGGTTTTCGTCAGTGCCAGAAAGGGGTTCGCCGACATCTGTTTCAGCGGGACTGACGCTTTCTCCGGGAATCATACCGGAGGTGAAATCTCCTGCGGCTGCAGGAGAGGTACTGCCGAAAATGAAAGAAACGGTCAGCAGAAAAGCCAGTCCGCGTTTTCTTAATATGTTCTTTCTGTGCATAATAACCTCCTGTAAAATTACTACTTATTATCATATCACGCTGTCAGGGATAATGTCCAGTCATCTCATAAAGTAAATGTCTGTAAAAAAGACACTGTAAAACAGACGGAGTCATCTGTTTCACAGTGTCCTGGTATTTGTCCTGTTCTGACTGGACAGTGAGAATGATCAGTGTCAGTCGTTGATCACAACGCCCTTCTGCAGCATGATGTTTGCGTAAAGAGCTTTTTCACTTGTGGAAATGATGCAGTATGCGGTTTTAGCCTCGTCATAGAAAGAGAAACGTTCGATATTGCCTACAACTGCGTCGCCTCTGTCATCATATTTGCGGATGATCTCTTTGTATGTATCCCAGATGGGAGTCTCTACATTGTCCCCGGGCATAACTTCCATCAGATTTACCGGATGTTCTACATAGGTATCCAGAGGGAATACCTTGAGGATCGCTTCCAGGATCTCCGGTACTCCGTGGCCGTCGCAGCGGATTGTGATGGCGTTCTTTCCCATGGACTCAACAGGGAAGTTTCCGTCGGCGATCACCAGACGGTCGCTGTGTCCCATTTCGCATAATACTTTCAGTAATTCAGGTGATAAGATTTCGGGAATTCCTTTTAACATATTGACATACCTCCAGATTTCTATTCGTTTTCATACATATCTATTTAAAAATTTACCCGTATCGGAATAGGTTTTCAAGGTAATATTTTACGATAATTGATGAATATTTTACGGTTGACAAAATGATGCGGAGGGAGTATCATAAAACAAAACAGAAACGTTTCGGTTTTGAAAAAATAAAAACCGTTACCTGAAAAAATATAACACAGGAGGAAAAGATTATGCCACTTGTCACATCAAAAGAAATGCTTTTGAAAGCACAGCAGGGAGGATACGCTGTGGGAGCTTTTAACGCGGAGAACATGGAGATGGTTAAGGCCATCATCGCCGCGGCGGAGGAGCTGAAAGCCCCGGTAATGATCCAGACGACGCCTTCCACAGTGAAATACGGAACAGTTGAAACCTATGCGGCCATTGTAGCAGCCGAGGCGGCGAAGGCTTCCGTACCCGTATGTCTCCATCTTGACCACGGCGACAGCTTTGAACTTGCCATGCGGGCAATCCACGCAGGTTACACATCTGTGATGATCGACGGCTCCAAGCTGAGTTTTGAAGAAAACATCCAGCTTACAAAGAAGGTTGCGGATGTGGCGAAGGCTCTTGATATCCCCTGCGAGGCGGAGCTGGGTAAAGTGGGCGGCAAGGAAGACGACCTGGAGGCTGAGGCCGACACGAACACAGATCCCGCGGAAGCGAAAGAATTCGCGGAGCGTACAGGCGTAACATCACTTGCTGTGGCCATCGGAACCGCCCATGGTTTCTATGTGGGAACTCCGGTGCTGGACAAAGAGCGTCTCAGTGAGATCCGTAAGGTGGTAGACGTCCCGCTGGTACTGCACGGCGCTTCCGGTTTAAGTGACGACGACGTAAGAGACTGTGTGAAACGTGGTATGTGCAAGGTGAATTTTGCCACAGAGCTTCGCGACGCCTATTCCAAAGCTGTGAAAGCTACATTCGCGGAAAAAGAAAATACTATCGATCCGAAAGCATACGGCCGCGCGGCTATCGAGGCGGTAAAAGAACTCGTGAAATACCGCATGAAAGTCTGCGGATGCGACGGAAAAGCGGAATAAAGTTCTGCTCCCGCACAGGCGGACGGGAATACCTGACGGGTCAGCTGGAGGATCCAGGGAAAGGATGATAATAAAATGGCGGCGACGATGAAGGATATAGCCCGCAGGACCGGCCTGGGTTTGGCCACCATTTCCTCTTATTTTAACGGAGGGAATGTCAGAGAAAAAAACCGGAAAAAAATCGAAGAAGCGATCGAAGAGCTTCACTATGAAGTCAACGAAGTCGCCAGAGGGCTGAAAACAAACGCCACCAGGACAGTGGGCGTTGTGATCCCGGAACTGAACAATGTTTTCTGCGCGGAGATCATCACAGAGATGGAGGATATTCTGAGAAATCACGGATACGCCACGATCGTCTGCGACTGCCGGACGAATCCGGCGCTGGAACAGGAAGCGGTGGAATTCCTCAGCAGGAAACGTGTGGACGGGATCATCAATATGCCGGTGGACACAGAGGGAGGACACCTGCGGAAATTCCTTAAGACAGGACGGCCGGTAGTGCTTATTGACCGTAAGATACAGGGAGCCGGCTGCGACAGTGTTCTGGTGGACAATGAGAAGGCGGCGGAGGACGCCATGGATCTGTTTTTTGCCAACGGACACAGAACCATCGGGATCATCGGGGGGCCGGAAGAGATTTCCACCGCCCAGGAGCGGCTTTCCGGTTACCGGAAAGCCTTTGAGAAACACGAAATTCCTTTTCGCGAATCCCTGATCTGCAGAGGCGATTATACGATACAGGGCGGAGTCAGAGGACTGGAAACTCTGGTGAAAAATAATCCCGATATGACGGCGGTGTTTGTCACAAACTATGAGATGACCATGGGCGCTGTGATCGGCCTGAATGAACTGGGAATTCAGGTGCCGGATCAGCTGTCGGTGATCGGTTTTGATAATCTTCAGTTCGCCAGAGCCTGCAGTCCCAAGCTTACGATTGTGTCCCAGCCTACGGTGGAGATCGCCAGAGAGGCTGCCGGGCTTATGCTGAAGCGTCTGGAAGGCGGCGGGGACACGGGAGCATATGTGACAGAGAAGCTGAATACAGAGATTATCGCGGGCAGATCGGTCTGCTGTGTGGCGGGACAGGAGTCGGGAACGGCGGACGGGAAATGCTGGCGTGATCCGTCTGACACAGATGAGCGGAGTATTTGAAGATCAGCGCAGAATAAAAGAGGAAAAGAATGATGAAATCATATTTACTGGGTATTGATATCGGAACAAGCGCATGCAAGGTTGCCGTCTTTGACAGGTCGGGCAGAGTCCTGGCGGCGGAGAACGGCGATTATCCGGTTTATTATCCCCATGAAGGCTGGGCGGAACAGAACCCGGAGGAATGGTGGAAAGCCGTGTGCGGCGCGGTGCGGGAGAGCATTGAGCGCGCGGGTATCCTGCCGGAAGAGATCGCAGGGGTAGGAATTGACGGACAGAGCTGGTCTGCCATTGCCGTTGACCGCAGGGGAAACGTTCTTACCAATACGCCGATCTGGATGGATACCAGGGCGCAGGATATCTGCGACAGGCTGAATGAAGAGATCGGCGCGGAAGAGATTTTCCGGACAGCGGGAAATTCTCTCCAGCCGTCTTATACAACGGCAAAGATCCTCTGGTATAAAGAGAATCTTCCGGAGGTTTACCGGAATACATACAGGATACTGCAGTCCAACAGTTATATTGCTTTTAAACTGACAGGAGAGATGACACAGGATCTGTCTCAGGGTTACGGCCTGCACTGTTTCAACATGAGGACAGGAAAATGGGATGACAGGATGTGCGACCGTCTTGGTATTCCACGTGAGTTTCTTCCTGAGATCTGCGGATGCGATGAGATCGTGGGTACGGTGACAAAGGAAGTGGCTCGGGAAACCGGTCTCGCGGAGGGTACGCCTGTGGCGGCAGGAGGTCTTGACGCCGCCTGCGGAACGCTTGGAGCAGGCGTGATCCATCCGGGAGAAACCCAGGAGCAGGGCGGTCAGGCTGGCGGAATGAGTATCTGTACGAAAGAATACAAAGCGGATCCCCGGCTGATCCTGGGATTCCACGTGGTTCCCGGCCTGTGGCTTCTTCAGGGCGGAACTACCGGAGGCGGAGGCGTCATGCGGTGGTTTGAACGGGAGTTTGCGGATTATGAACGGATGATGAAGGAGGAGACGGGAGTTTCTTCCCTGAATCAGCTGAATGAAATCGCGGAAAAAGTTTCCCCCGGCTGCGACGGACTGGTATTTCTCCCATACATGGCGGGAGAGCGTTCGCCCATCTGGAATCCATATGCAAAAGGCGTTTTCTACGGACTTGATTTTTCCAAGACCAAAGGCCATATGGTACGCGCCTGCATGGAGGGAGTCGCTCTTTCCCTCCGTCACAACCTGGAAGTGGCCAGAGAAGCCGGAGCGGAAGCGAAAGTGCTGAGAGCCATGGGCGGATCGGCCAATTCTCTTCTCTGGACGCAGATCAAAGCCGATATAACCGGCAAACCCATCGTTGTGCCGGCTTCCGACACGGCGACCACTCTGGGGGCGGCCATGCTTGCGGGAGTGGGGACCGGATTCTATAAGGATTATGAAGAAGCGGTAAAACTTACAGTTTCGGAAACCAGAAGACACGAGCCAAACGAGACGAACCGGGCAGTCTATGACAGGACTTACGAGACGTATCTGAGACTGTATGAGGCGCTCAGACCTCTGATGACAGAGAGATGATTTTCTGAGACAGACCTTTACAGGATAAATACGGTAGCAAAATTCTTATGACAAAGACAGGAAAGGAGCATCATTATGCGCGCAGCAGTAGTAACAGCAAATGAAAGGGTGGAATATCAGGAGATTCCGGAGCCGGAAGTAAAGAAGGGATATGTGAAAGTTAAGGTAAGATATTCCGGTATCTGCGGTTCCGACATCCCCCGTGTTCTCAACCATGGCGTACATTTTTACCCGATAGTGCTGGGACATGAGTTTTCCGGAGATGTTGTGGAGGTGGGAGAAGGCGTCACAAAAGTGAAAGTGGGCGACCGTGTTTCCGGCGCTCCCCTGGTTCCCTGCATGAAGTGCGGCGACTGTCAGAAGGGAAATTATTCTCTCTGCAAACACTACAGTTTCATCGGTTCCAGAGAGCAGGGAAGCAACGCGGATTATGTTGTGATCCCGGAACAGAACGCAGTTCCTTTTGACAAATCTGTTCCCTACGATCAGGCGGCCATGTTTGAGCCTTCCACAGTAGCTCTTCACGGACTGTTCCAGAATGATTATCAGGGCGGCGAGTACGTTGCCATCCTGGGCGGCGGAACGGTAGGAATGTTTACCATGCAGTGGGCGAAGATCTTCGGTTCCAGAAAAGTGGTTGTTTTTGATATCAGCGAAGAACGCCTTGCTCTGGCGCAGCGTCTGGGCGCCGACGAGATTGTGAACACTACAAAAGAAGATTACATGAAGACGGCAATGGAGATCACCGGAAATCAGGGATACGGTTTCGTCTTCGAGACGGCAGGTCAGGTGGCCACCATGCATATGGCTTTCGAGCTGGCGGCAAACAAGGCCCATGTCTGCTTCATCGGAACGCCTCATGAGAACCTGACTTTCACTCCCGCCCAGTGGGAGAATATGAACCGGAAGGAATTCAAGCTCACCGGTTCTTGGATGTCCTACAGCGCCCCCTATCCGGGAAAAGAGTGGGAACTGACAGCCCATTATTTCGCGACAGGACAGCTGAAATTCGATCCCGGCTTTATTTATAAGAAGATTCCCATGAGCCAGGCCCAGGAAGCCTTCCAGCTCTTCAAGACCCCGGGACTTGTAAAAGGAAAGATTCTTTTATCAAACGAGGAAGACTGAAATGATACTGACAGTGACATTAAACGCGGCCATTGACAAGCGATATGTGGTGGACGACTGCAGGATGGGAGAGGTGAACCGGGTAAAGGAATGTACCTATGTTCCCGGCGGCAAAGGACTGAACGTCTCCAAGCCGGCCTCCATCTACGGCGAGGAAGTCGTTGCCACAGGTTTTGTGGGCGGACACGCGGGAAATTATATTGAAGAGGCTCTGAAACCTTTCGGGATCAAAAGCGCTTTTTACCATGTGGAAGGGGAAAGCCGTTCCTGCATCAATATCTGGGATGAAGTCAACCATGTGCAGACAGAATTCCTGGAGCCGGGATTTACCCTCACAGAAGAAGACTTCCGGGGATTTGAAGAGAAGTTCCGGGAGCTGGTGAAAGATGCGGATGTGGTGGCTATGTCCGGCAGCGTTCCCAAAGGACTTGACGGAACCGCATACCCAAGACTGGTGCGGATCGTAAAGGAAGCGGGGAAACCTGTGATCCTGGATACCAGCGGAAAGCTGCTGGAAATGGGGATTGAGGCGAAGCCTTCCATGATCAAACCCAATATCGACGAGATCCGGATGCTCACCGGAAAATCCTGTGACGATCTTAACGAGATCATCGAAGCGGCCAGGACCATACATCAGAAAGGCGTGGAGATCGTCGCGGTATCTCTGGGAGCGGACGGCTCCCTTGCCGTAAGCGACGAGGGCGTTTTCCGGGCGGTGGTTCCGAAGATCGACGCGGTAAATACTGTGGGATGCGGAGACTCCATGATCGCCGGATTCGCACTGGGGATCAGCGAGGGCCTGTCCCTGCCGGAAACCCTGAGAAGAGCCAGCGCGATATCCGCGGCGGCGGCCATGCGGGAAGAAACAGGGTTCTTTGTGATGGAGGATATGGAGAGACTGCTGCCGCAGATACAGATTACAAAATTATAAAGACAGTTACAGGTCGAGTGCACCCCGCAGGAGTTGCGGCATCACAGCGTTCCCCATTGGTTCAAGAGTGTGGTGGTGGAGATACAGGCGGTTTGCACCGCGGATATCCCACGGCGGACTTCAGGCAGATTTTCGCACTTTTGCGAGCATAGCGTGTGCGAAAATTAACTGTCTGAGCGAAGCGAGTTTTTAATTTTCGCACACAATAAGCGGCGGAGCAAAAAGCGGAATCAACGTGTCCGCAGGGGATACCGCGGCGCAAACCGCCGTCTCCCATACCACCCGATCCCCAATAAATAAAAATCATTAAAGAAGGAGAATCATTATGGCAGAATTCATCAACCCGGCCATCGTGCCGAAAGTAACCCTTCCCTCCGGGGAAGAAGTTCCCTGCATCGGTATGGGAACCTTTGGCTCTGACAGAGTTTCCGCAGAGGATGTTTCCTCGGCTGTGGCAGGAGCCATCAGAAGCGGCTATCGCATGTTCGATTGCGCGGCGTGCTACGGCAACGAGCATCAGATCGGCGCAGTGTTCCAGGCGGCTTTCGATGAAGGCGTGGTGGAGAGAAAGGATCTCTTCATTATGACAAAAGTATGGAATGATATGCACAGAGATGTGGAGAAAGCCTGCAGAAAGAGTATCGAGGATCTGAAGTGCGACTATGTGGATCTTTATTTCATCCACTGGCCTTTCCCCAACTATCATGCTCCGGGATGCGACGTGACATCAAGAAATCCTGATTCCAGACCTTTCAGTGTGGAAGAGTTTATGGATACCTACCGTCAGTGTGAAGCCCTGGTGGAAAAGGGCGTGATCCGTTATATTGGTATTTCCAATATGACTATTCCCAAGCTGGAGGCTGTGCTTCCTCTGATGAAGATCAAACCGGCAGCCTGCGAACTGGAACTGCATGTATGCTTCCAGCAGCAGGAACTCTTTGATTATCTTGTGGCTCACAATATCCAGCCGGTTGGTTATATGCCTCTGGGCTCTCCCAGGAGACCGGAAAGAGATATCTGCCCGGAAGATGTGGCGGATCTTGACCTTCCGGAGATGAAGGAGATCGCGGCGGCTCACGGCGGTGTGAATACGGCGCTTATTTCTCTCAAGTGGGCTCACCAGAGAGGCGAGATCGCGATTCCCTTCTCTGTACATCACTATGCAGATAATCTGAAATGCGTGACAGAGGATCCGCTGACAGAGGAAGAGATGAAGA
>DWXL01000154.1 GCA_019119235.1 Candidatus Blautia excrementigallinarum
GATATTGTCGGAATCCTGGGCGGGTATGATCATGATACCGGAACGGAAAGCCTGCGCCGCCATCTTGGAAGTGAAATAGAAAAACTGGCGGGAGGAAAATGCTGTGTTCAGGCGCAGATCTGCCGGCGGACGGAGATTGCAGAGACATATTCGCGAATGAGAGACTATGCAAAAAAAGTAATGGAATGCCGGCCGATCGTCATGGACGCCAGAAAGTACATTTATGAACATTATGATCAGAGAGATCTTGATCTAACTAAAGTTGCAGATGCGATAGGATGTAATCCCTCCTATCTGAGCCGGGTTATGAAGCAGGAACTGGGGATTTCTTTTAAAGACTTTCTGACCATGCTCCGTATCGGAGAGGCGATCCATCTGATGAGAAACCAGGATCTTTCCCTGAACCAGATAGCGGAAAAAGTGGGATACAGTAATCAGCATTACTTCTCGGCGGCATTCAAAAACTGCCAGGGCGTATCTCCGTCTGAATACAGAAGAAATCTTGCCTGAATACCGGCATGTTCCGGCAGGCATAATGAAATTATGAGGAGCAGTGAATGAGAAAGTTTATGACAGCCGCAGTCCTGCTGTCAGGTATCTGGCTGGCAGCAGGCTGCGGAAAGAAGGAACCTGTTCTTACAGGAGGATATGAGTATCTTATCGGCGTCAGCCTGTCCAATGTGATGGAACCCTGGCTGAACAATCTTGTTCAGGTAATGTCAGACAGGGCGGAACAGGGGGATTCGGTAAATCTCATTTTCCGCGATGCGGCGGGCAGTACGGAAAAACAGATCCAGGATATCGAAACACTGATGAAATGCGGCGTCGATCTTCTGATCGTGACCCCTGACACAGGGTCGTCTCTGAATAACGCCATTGAGAAGGCTGCTGAGACAATACCCGTTGTGGCAGTGGGGACAAAACCGGAAACAGACGCATACACAACAGTGATCCAGGCAGATGATGAAGGCATCGGGAAACTTGCTGGAGAATATATAGTAAAGAATCTTTATGATACCGGCGAAAAAATAGTGGTGATCCAGGGAGTGGAGGGATCCCCGATTTCCGCCAACCGCCTTTCCGGGTTCAAAGAGGCTGTGAGCGCTGATATCCCGGAAGAAGATATATTCTATTATTATGGAGACTGGCTGCGCGATTCCGCTGAACTTCGTATGAAGGATTATCTGGTGGAAAACGCGGGTGCCGGTATAGTCTTCGCCTTCAATGATGAAATGGCCTACGGCGCGTATCTTGCCTGTCAGCAGTTCAGAGTGGGCGAGAATACTGACTTTATCGGCGTGGACGGCTTCGACGGAGAGGTTGCCGGACGAAACATGGTGGACAGAGGAATCCTGAAAGCAACAGTCCAGAGCCCTGATTTTGGCGCGCTTGCATATGAGAAAGCAGTGGAAATACTGAAAGGGGAAAAGGTGGACAGAGAGATCACGATCATACCGGAAATGATCACCGGAGAGGAAAAATAAAAATTCTCCGCGTTCGACAAAAAAATCTTTACATTTGGAAATCCCTGTGATAAAATAACCAACTGTGATATATTTTCATATCCTTGCTCTCCGGACAGGCGGAGGGCCATAAAGACCATAAGGAGGTAAAAGCATGAACAAGTACGAGTTAGCATTAGTTGTGAGTGCCAAAGTTGAAGACGAAGTACGTGACGCGGTAGTAGAGAAAGCGAAAGGCTACATCACCCGTTACAACGGCACCATCACAGAAGTAGAAGAATGGGGTAAGAAGAAATTAGCTTACGAAATTCAGAAAATGCATGAAGGCTTCTACTATTTCATTCAGTTTGAAGCTGACACACAGTGTCCGGCAGAAGTTGAAAGACATGTACGTATCATGGACAATGTATTAAGATATCTCGTTGTCCGCAAAGATGCATAGTCTTTTGGAAATGGATTTTAGAAAGCACCATTAAGAAACCCGTTCACTTATCATAAGAAGAGGTAGAAAAATGAACAAAGTAATTTTAATGGGACGCTTGACAAGAGATCCTGAGGTTCGTTACACCGCAGGAGAAAACGCTCTGGCAATCGCCAGATACACACTGGCAGTAGACAGGAGATTCCGCCGCGACGGAGAAGCGACAGCCGATTTCATCAGCTGCGTGGTATTCGGCCGGGGAGCGGAGTTTGCTGAGAAGTATTTTCATCAGGGAATCCGTATTGTGGTAAGCGGCCGGATTCAGACCGGAAGTTACACCAACAGAGAAGGACAGAAGGTTTATACTACAGAAGTAGTTGTAGAAGAGCAGGAATTTGCTGAGAGCAAATCAGCCAGTGATAATTATATGGCGTCTCATCCTCAGCAGAGCGCGGCTCCGGCGCCTTCCATGCCGGCTCCCGGCGCTGCAAGCGCAGACGGCTTTATGAATATTCCCGATGGAATCGACGAGGAACTGCCGTTTAACTAAAGATACCGGAATACGGATAGAGATCCGTATGAAAACTGAAAGAATAGGAGGAAAGAATCATGGCTTACAATAGAGGCGAAAGACCGGACTCTCCCATGAAGAGAAGAGGCGGACGCAGAAGAAAGAAAGTTTGCGTATTCTGCGGCAAAGAAAATAATGAGATCGATTACAAGGATGTAGCAAAACTGAGAAAGTATGTTTCCGAAAGAGGAAAGATCCTTCCCAGAAGAATCACAGGAAACTGTGCGAAACATCAGAGAACTCTGACAGTTGCTATCAAGAGAGCACGTCACCTTTCCCTGATGCCCTACGTTCAGGACTAATTTCAGATGCCGCTGTCAGAGAGCTGACAGCGGCATTTTCAGATTCATATGGTAAAATAAGCAGGAATCTGTTATAATTAGGAAACAGATTCTTGTTAATTTTTTTATGAAATGATTGGTAATGAAGGTTATGAATAAAAATTTTAAACTAAGAGGACATTTAAAACATCTTACCCGATGGCCTTTATACCTGACGGTCCTGTTGATCGCACTGAACGTTCTGGTTTATATGATCGATTGTAAAGCAGGTCTGGTGGTGACTCTGGGCACACTGATTTACGCGGCGTGCGCCGTATGGATCCTGCTGTATCACAGACCTCAGATGTTTAATGATCTGATTGCATTTGCCAACCAGTATGAATTTCTGGAGAAGCGGGTGCTGGAGGATCTTGCCCTGCCATATGCGATCATGGACATGGAAGGCAGGATGATCTGGTCTAATAAGGTGTTTTCGGAACTGACAGGAAAAGATCAGTATTACAGAAAGAATGTAAGCACGATTTTTCCCGATGTGACTCCGGATAAACTGCCTGTTTCCGAAGATCAGGATATTTCAGAGATCAGCACGCAGGTGGGAGACAGGATCTACAGAATTTCCATGCAGAGGATTCTTCTGAGCGAAGATATGGTACATGCGCGTGTGCTGGAGGATCTGATGGAGCCGACCAGTCTCATTGCAATGTACCTTTACGATGAGACTGAACTGCGGGAATATATACAGGCCAACGAGGATAATAAACTCGTGCTGGCGCTGGCTTACCTTGATAACTATGAGGAAGCTCTGGAGAGTGTGGAGGACGTCAGAAGGTCACTGCTGATCGCCCTGATCGACAGAAAGATCACCAGATACTTTTCCAACTATGACGGTCTTGTAAAGAAGCTTGAGAAGGACAAGTATTTCCTTATCATGCGCCAGAGTTCCCTGGAAGCGCTGAAAGCCCAGAAATTCCACATTCTGGACGAGGTCAAGACCGTGAATATCGGCAATGAGATGAC
>DWXL01000155.1 GCA_019119235.1 Candidatus Blautia excrementigallinarum
GTCATAAATGTCAGAGCATAAAGATATTCGTTCCACGCATTGATAAATACGATCAGAGCGACGGAAAATATCGCCGGTTTTATCAACGGCAGCATGATCGTAAAGAAAATTTTTCCTCTTGAACATCCGTCAATAGCGGCCGCTTCCTCAAATCCTTTGGGAAGCTGCGCAAAAAAGTTCGTCAGAAGCCAGATCGCCAGTGGCAGCGCAAAAGTGATATAGGGCAGAATCAGACCTGCATATGTATTTAAAAGCTTTAGGTTTCTTAAAAGCAGGTAGATCGGGCTCAAAGTAGCGATTGTGGGAAACATGGAGATACTTAAGATCGCCATAAGCATAAATTTTTTCCCTTTAAAACGAAGACGGGCCAGCGCATATGCCGCTGACGCGCCGATCAGGATACTGAGTACGGTTGTCGTCAGAGCCACGATAAAACTGTTCAGCAGATATCGTCCAAAGGGATGTTTTGTAAACACATTTACATAAAAATCCCCGTGCACACTGCTGGGAATCCATTTTGCCGGTATTGCCGAGATTTCAGACAGAGGTTTGATGGAAGTCATAAACTGCCAGAAAAACGGAAGGACAATGATCCCCACAAAAATAACCACAAAAACCGCAAATGCGATTTTTCCTAAAATACTTTTTGTTTTTGTCAACAGTCCCACCTCCTAAATCTCTGTCAGACGGTTTCCCATCAGTTTCATATAAATAAGACTGATGATAAATACCACCACAAAAATCAATACGGCAAGTGAAGATCCATAACCGAAGTCAAGGAATTTCATCAGATTATTGTATGCGTATACAGAAATACTCTCAGTTCCATTAGCTCCTCCTGTCATTACGGAGATCAGATCAAATACACGGAATGCGTCCAGCGTACGGAACAGGAGCGCCACAAGAACAGTAGTCTTCACTGTAGGAAGCGTCACATAACGGAATCTCTGGAACACATTCGCCCCGTCTATTTTTGCCGCTTCATAAAGTTCGTCCGGAACCATCTGCAGACCGGCAAGTATCAGGAGAGCCATATAAGGTGCCGTCTTCCATACATCCGTGATCACCAGCGCCATAAAAGACCCCTCCGAAGTACTGAGCCAGGCCTTATAGCTGTCAATAATCCCCAGCCTGTAAAGTACGTCGTTAAAAAGGCCGTACTGATCATTGTACAGAAACTTCCACATCATAGCGGAAACAGACGTAGGAATAGCCCACGGAATCAGGATTGCCGCCCGGACAAGTCCTTTTGCCCGAAATCCCTGATTCATGATCAGTGCTGAAGTAAATCCCAGAAGAAGCTCAAAAAACACGGTGACTACAGTAAATTTCAGGGTAAACAAGATTGCTGTAAGCGCTCTCTCATCCTGAAGGATATTCATGTAATTTTTTAGTCCTATAAAAGGATAGCCGCTCAGCGGATCTGTCAGAACCATCTCATGAAGGCTCAGCCAGAATGTACGCAGGATGGGATATACAGCCACTACGGACAGGCAGACGAGAGCCGGCGCCATCATGATCCACGCATCTCTGCTCTCTGTTTTTTCCAGTGAACCGCGTGCTTTTTTTGTTCTACTCATCATTTCCCTCCTTTTCTGGATAATAACGGTACAAACAGAAGAAATTTCTCTCCGCCTGACAGCAGACTGAGCCAGACAGGGGACTCCCTGCCTGGCTCAAAGGAGAATATCCCTTCTGTTAATGCCCTGTTAATTCAGTTCTTCCAGTTCTGCCTGCAGGGTTTCAAGCGCATCTGCAACCTCAACCTCTCCGGTCAGAGCCTGATGAATATTTCTCTGAATCGCGTCAGAAACTTTTGCATACTGCGGAGAAAGCGGTCTGGATTTTCCGGTTGCGATAATATCCACAAATTCTTCATAGAATGGGATTGCTTCCAGAATTTCCGCATCTGTATAAACAGATTCTACAACCGGCGGCTGGGAAGAAATCAGAGTCATTTCTTTCTGAGTCTCGGGACTTGCCATGTAAGAAATAAAATCTGCCGCCGCTTCTTTATGTTCGTCGTCAATATTATTATTGATTACAAGATCAAGTCCGCCAAGGCAGGTATGAGATTCTGTTCCGCTGGGTCCTACCGGAAGTTTTGTAGCGGCGATTTTGCCTGTTACCTTGGATCCCTCATCCTGACCGCTTGTCCAGAATCCTGACCAGTCGCGGATGAAAAGGCATTTACCCTCTTTGAACACCTGCTCGCTCTCAGTTTCGGTATAAGTAGTAACTCCTTCCGGAGCATACTCGTCTACCAGCTTCTTCATAATCTCTGTCGCTTCAACATTGTTCTCAGAATTTACAATGGGGTTACCATCCTCGTCAAGAACATCTCCACCGTTGCCCCATACATACTCCAGCCAGTTGCAGACCATAGCCTCTGACTGTGCGGCCTGGAAGTCAGCGCCGTACTCCACGCCGTTCACTCCTACAGCTTTGTCGGCAAGCTCCAGCCAGCCTTCCCATGTGGTTGGGACTTCTGCGCCCAGTTCTTCCAGAACATCAGAACGATAGAACAGTACGCTGGAGTTCGTGAACCAGGGCATTGCCACCAGTTTTCCGTCAACGGTAGCGCCTTCTACCGGACCGGTCAACATTCCTTCAGTCAGGGAAGGATCGACAAGATCCGTAAGATCTGCCAGCCATCCCGCAGAACCAAATTCACTTACATAGGTAACGTCCAGTCCCATAACGTCAACACTTGTGTCGCCGGATGCAAGCTTATTCACGAAATCATCATGAACTGTATTT
This sequence comes from Candidatus Blautia excrementigallinarum, assembly GCA_019119235.1. Lineage (GTDB taxonomy): Bacteria > Bacillota > Clostridia > Lachnospirales > Lachnospiraceae > Blautia_A > Blautia_A excrementigallinarum. The sequence continues at coordinate 2,761 of DWXL01000155.1, forward strand.
GCATCCTGAGGAAGAATTACTGTCTCCACTCTGACTGCATCCTGGCTTTCATTGTACGCATCTACGATCTGCTGTGTAGGTTCGCCTACGCCCTGGTCAAAAGAAAAATTGATCGTGATGGGTTCCTCTTCCGCCTGTACTGTCATCGGTACCGCGAACAGAGATGTCGCCATTGCTCCCGCTGAAAGAAGAGCCGCTGCTTTTTTCCATTGATTTGTTGCCATGTTTGTTTCCTCCTTTAAATGTTTTTTATCTTTCATACTGCTGTGCAGTAAAAAGGTACAATTAAATCTATTTTTGCCACGCAGGAAAACGTTTACATTTTTTCTTAAAAAATTATGCATTTTACGCAATTTATATTGGTCTTTTTTACTGGTTTATATTGCTTTTTTTTATTTAATCTGTATAAAAAGACGGGAAAACGCTTTCCTTTTTCTGGAAAAACCAGAGCTGTTTTTCACAGCTCTGCATTCGACGTTTATATACAGAACATCTCTGTTTCTAATTCAGACTTTTCGTCGTACTTCTTCTTATGATTTTATGCCCCACATATTCTGTTATGGGCTGAACTTCCTCTTCCCGGATCAGTTTCAAGAGCATCCTGCCCGCCTTCACACCTTCATCAAAATAGGATATTCTTACAGTGGAAAGTTCCGGCTTGATATATGTAGCAAATTCCGAATCATCAAACCCCATTATGGATATATCGTCAGGGATCCGCACCCTCATATTGTCCAGATACTGCATGGCTCCCACTGCGATCACATCGCTTCCGGTGACCACCGCCGTAGGAAGTTTGCTGTTCTCCTCATACAACGTCTTCATCCCCTGATAACCTGCTTCAAAGGAAAATTCCACCTGCTCGATATAAGATTCATTAACAGGAATCCCCTCTTCTTCCAGCGCTCTGCGATATCCCTTCAGCCTCTTCTTGCCTGAAGAATAGTCATTCTTCGGACCTCCCAGATATGCGATCCGTCTGTGGCCGTTATCAAGAAAGAATCTTACAGCGTCATACATCGCTGCCTCATTGTTATGAATCACAGTATGGACAACACCTTCGTCCTCCGATGCTTCCTGTGTAACCAGAACTACCGGGTAATCTCTTTTCTGCATTTCCTTTACAAGTGTATGGTTCACGTCAACGCCTGCAAAAAGGAGTCCTTCCACCTGCTTCTCCTCCTGAAGTTCCAGCAGTTTGATCTCTTCCTCCAGACGGCCCTGGGATTCACACAGCACAACGGTATATCCCAGTTTGGCAAAAATACTGTTGATCCCTTTAGTAAGCTTTCCGAATACCGCATTGGAAATATCCGGAACAATAATTCCAATAGTGTTTGTCTTCTTTGTGATCAATCCCTGTGCGAGACTATTGGGTTTAAAGTGGTTCCGTTCAATTACTTCATAAACTCTGTCCCGAAGCTGTGCGCTTACAGGTTTCGTCTTGTTTATCACCCTCGACACCGTTGCAATCGAAACTCCGGCTTCCCGGGCAATATCTTCTATAGTTACTCCCATAACCGTTCTCCTTAAACATGAATGGGAAAAGGTTTTCCTTATGTATGCAATATTATCACTTTCTTATGCTAACCGTCAATTATTTTATAGCAAAAAAATAATATTCGTCAATTATTTATAACTTTGCGCCACATTTTTATGCATATTATCCAAAACCTATTGTCTACTCTGTTATATACCTGACAGAAGTCCAAAGAAGACATAGCTCTCTTTCGGCAGAATCATGCACATGCCTCAGGAAACTGTCATAGCGTACAGACCGCAGAGAAACATCTGCAGTCCCGGCACTTTCTAAATGCGGGCATAACCGCCGTTCGAAATCTTCATTGCATTTCCCCCGGAATAATGTCATAATTATTTCAGAAAAATTACTGTAGAAAGCGAGGAGGATCTGTCATGGAATTTCAGAAACTGATCGAAGCAAGAAGAAGCGTGCGCAAATACAGCCCGGAGGGCAAAGTATCCAGAGAAGATATTCTTACCATTATCAAAGCCGCCCAGGAAGCGCCTTCCTGGAAGAACTCCCAGACCGGGCGTTATTACTGCATTCTCTCTGAAGATATGGTGAACCGCTTCCGGAAAGAATGTCTTCCGGAGATGAACCGTACCAAATCTCAGAACGCAGCGCTCATTGTCACCACTTTTGTCCGGGACAGGGCCGGTTTCCAGAAAGACGGAACACCTGACAACGAGCTGGGCAACGGCTGGGGCTGCTATGATCTCGGCCTGCAGAGCGAGAACCTTATACTGAAAGCAGAAGAACTTGGCTACGCGACCCTGATCATGGGTATCCGCGATGCCGGCAGTATCCGCAGACTGCTGGATATCCCGGAGACCGAGATCGTTATGGCAGTGATCGCCGTCGGAAGAGCAGGCGAGGAACCCGCGCGGCCGAAGCGCAGAGAAATTGAGGAAATCACGAAATTCTTCTGATATCTGCCCATATGATACCCAGGCAGCTCACGACAAATATCCGCTCATGCAGGCATGGCGGCTGTCTGCCGGTCGTATCGCTCAAAAAAACCGGATGACTTCCATTATCGGAAATCATCCGGTTTTCTTTTTTGGTTTTTTATCTGATTTTCCTGATCCGTTTTAAGCCTTCATCAGCTTACGGCCGCAGCACTGTTTATACTTCTTGCCGCTTCCGCAGGGACAGGGATCATTGGGGTATACCTTTTCTTCTTTTCGCTGAACCGGCTTGCGCACTGCGGAATCATCCTTATTGGTTCCTGTAACTTTGGCAACCTGCTCACGCTCGATCTTCTGTTCCACGCGGACATGATACAGCATACGCACGGTATCTTCCTGGATGGAATTCGTCATCTCGTTGAACATATCATACGCGCTCATCTTGTATTCCACAACCGGATCTCTCTGGCCGTATCCTACAAGACCGATACCCTGACGGAGAATCTCCATATCGTCGATGTGATCCATCCACTTGCTGTCGATAGATTTCAGAAGGACTACGCGCTCCAGTTCACGAAGCTGCTCCGGTTCCGGGAATTCCGCTTCCTTGGCTTCATAGAGCTTCACAGCTTCTTCTTTCAGGATATGCTTCATCTCGTTCTTCTTTTTCTTCTGTACCTTCTCAGGCGTCAGCGGCGCCAGCGGAATGATGGGAAGAAGAACGGAGTTGAACTCTTCCAGATTCCATTCTGAGGAATCCACATCGTCAGAAAGACATCTGTCAACGGCGTTGTCCACAATATCCGTGATCATCTTGTAGATGGAATCGCGCATATTCTCGCCGTCAAGCACCTGACGACGCTCTTTGTAAATAATCTCACGCTGTTCGTTGTTTACCTGGTCGTAATCGAGAAGATTCTTACGGATACCGAAGTTGTTGAACTCGATCTTCTCCTGAGCCTTCTGGATCGCGTTGGAAAGCATCTTGTGCTCGATCTGCTCGTTCTCGGCAACGCCCAGAGAAGTGAAGATCTTCATCAGACGCTCGGAACCGAAGAGACGCATCAGGTCGTCCTCCAGAGAGATGTAGAAACGGGATTCACCCGGATCTCCCTGACGTCCGGAACGTCCGCGCAGCTGATTGTCGATACGTCTGGATTCATGACGCTCCGTACCGATGATCTTCAGACCGCCGGCCTCTCTCGCCACATCGTCCAGCTTGATATCCGTACCACGGCCCGCCATGTTGGTGGCGATGGTAACAGCTCCCGCCTGACCGGCCTGAGCGACGATCTCCGCCTCCAGTTCATGGAACTTGGCGTTCAGCACGTTGTGGGGGATACCCTCCCGGCGCAGCATCTTGCTGAGCAGCTCGGAAGTCTCGATCGTGATCGTACCTACCAGAACGGGCTGCTGCTTGTCATGGGCTTCCTTGACAGCCTGGACTACCGCGTTGAATTTCTCTTTCTTGGTCATGTAAACGGCGTCTTCATGGTCCACACGCTGTACCGGTTTGTTTGTAGGGATCTCCACAACGTCCATTCCGTAGATATCGCGGAACTCTTTTTCCTCGGTAAGCGCGGTACCTGTCATACCGCCCTTCTTGTCGTATTTATTGAAGAAGTTCTGGAAGGTAATGGTAGCGAGCGTCTTGCTCTCTCTCTTCACCTTCACATGTTCCTTGGCCTCGATGGCCTGATGAAGTCCGTCGGAATAACGGCGGCCCGGCATGATACGGCCGGTAAATTCATCAACAATAAGGATCTCGTCGTCCTTAACCACGTAGTCCTGATCCTTATGCATCAGGTTATGGGCGCGCAGAGCAAGGATAATGTTGTGCTGGATCTCCAGGTTCTCCGGATCCGCAAGGTTCTCAATGTGGAAGAAATCCTCCACCTTCTTCACGCCGCGCTCTGTAAGGTTGACAATCTTATCTTTCTCATTTACAACGAAGTCTCCGGTCTCCACAACCTCTTCGCCCATGATGGCGGCCATCTTGGTCATCTCATGGCTGGCCTCGCCGCGCTCAAGCTGCTGGGCCAGGATATCGCAGACTTCATAGAGCTTGGTGGATTTGCCGCTCTGACCGGAAATGATCAGCGGAGTACGGGCCTCGTCGATAAGCACGGAGTCCACCTCGTCGATGATACAGTAGTGAAGTTCTCTCTGTACAAGCTGTTCCTTGTAGATCACCATGTTGTCACGAAGGTAATCGAATCCCAGCTCGTTATTGGTCACATAGGTGATATCGCATCCGTAAGCCGCACGTCTCTCCTCCGGCTTCATGTCGTTCAGTACCACACCCACGGTAAGACCCAGGAATTCATGAACCTTACCCATCCACTCGGCGTCACGCTTTGCCAGATAGTCGTTAACAGTTACGATATGCACGCCCCGTCCCTCCAGGGCGTTCAGGTATGCGGGAAGAGTGGATACCAGGGTCTTACCTTCACCGGTCTTCATCTCCGCGATACGTCCCTGGTGGAGAATGATGCCGCCGATGATCTGCACCCGGTAGTGTTCCATGCCCAGAACACGCTTCGCAGCCTCGCGGACTGCGGCGAAAGCTTCCGGAAGAAGATCGTCCAGTGTCTCTCCTTCAGACAGACGTTTCTTGAATTCTCTTGTCTTCTCTCTCAGTTCTTCATCTGTTAATTTCTGCATCTCCGGGCGCAGAGATTCTGTCTTCTCCACCAACGGCATGATACGCTTCACTTCACGCTGGCTGTGCGTCCCGAATACTTTTGAAAACACGTTCATAATATTGCTCCTGTTTATTTTTCTTTCTTCAAATCCTCTATGGAATCTATCGTAATATAGTACATTTACGAAATCTATTCTATTCTAACACTTTCTGGTACGGAAAACAATGAATTTTTATTGAATAAAATGTGTCTGGCAGACAGGATAATTTCATGCTATGATTGTAGTTAACTGTTGATATCTCTTCAGTCAGGAGTTTATTTTGAAGAAAAAAGAAATTTTATTTATCGCAGGCATCCTTGTTTTCTCCCTGATCCTGTGGGCTGTCACGGCTTATTTCCGCCGGGGGACCTGCAATTTTATCCGTATCACCGTGAACGGCGAAGAATACGGGACCTATTCTCTGGCCGAAGACCGGGAAATCTCTGTGAACGGGACCAACGTATGCGAGATCAGAAACGGCAGGGCAAAAATGACAGAAGCCGACTGCCCGGATCATCTGTGCATGCGCCAGTCCGCCATAGGAGATCAGGGCGGGACTATCGTCTGCCTGCCTAACAGAGTGGTGATAGAAGGAGTGTCAGATGAAGAGCCGGAAACCGTTTCTTCAGAATTCGACACCGTAGTATAGATCACAGGATGGTATAATGTTTATGGATCAGAAAAAAACTGCCTTCATGGGGCTATTCGCGGCGGCCGCCATTATTCTGGGCTATGTGGAATCGCTGATTCCCTTTTTCGCCGGAATACCGGGAATCAAGCTGGGGCTTGCGAACCTGGCCGTACTTTTCATCCTGGAGAAATACACCTGGAAGGAAGCGGCTCTTGTCTCCGTTGTCCGTATCCTGGTTCTCGGGTTTCTCTTCGGAAATATGTTCAGCATTCTTTACAGTCTCGCAGGAGCCGCTTTAAGCCTTGCTGTGATGACTTTTATGCAGAAAAAATCCGGATTCACCGTCATGGGGATCAGTGTTTCCGGCGGCGTTTTCCACAATATCGGACAGCTTGCCGTCGCCGCCCTGATCGTGGAGAATTTCGGTGTTCTTTACTATGCTCCCGTTCTCCTTGTCTCCGGGGTGATCACCGGACTTCTTATCGGTTTTCTTACACAGGAAGTCCTGAAGCGGGTGCGCCTGTGAATCTTCCGGGCATCCGCAGAAGCCGTCATAATATCCGGTTATCCAACACAGAAACTGCCGGATGAGTCAGCGCTCATCCGGCAGTTTCCTGTATCGTATATGTATTTTTCAGAAGTTCAAACCGTTCTTTCATCCCATCTGTAAGATATACGTTATGATCCTCTTCCACGAAGACCGCTTCCGCGCCGTATTTTTCCAGAAGCGGCAGTGCGTCCTTGCGTCCAAGTACGAAACAGGCGGTAGAAAGTCCGTCCGCCAGAAGTCCGCTGCCGCAGACGACTGTCACAGAAGTCAGTCCGCTCCGCGCGGGATATCCTGTTTCCGGATCCAGAATGTGATGATATCTTTTCCCGTCTTCTATGAAATATTTCTCATAATCTCCCGAGGTGGAAAGGAACTCCCCTCCTTTAAGTGTCAGAGCGCCCAGATATCCGCTTTCGTCGTCCCTCGGATCTCTCACGGCCACTCTCCAGGGCGAACCGTCCGGCTTCTCCCCGTAGACCATCACGCTGCTGCCGCCCAGGTTCGTCAGCATTCCCGAAACACCCTCCTGTCCTTCAAGAAACTCCTTAACCGCGTCGCAGCCAATTCCTTTTCCCACAGCGCCAAGGTCCAGAGAACCGCTTTGAAGCTCCGCCTCGTCTCCGTCCAGAATCAGGTTTTTATATCCGGTTTCCGCCAGCAGGCTCCTAAGTTCCCCCTCGTCGGGAATCCCGGCGTTCCCGCCGCCGATATCCCAGAGACGTATCACCTTTCCCATAGTGGGATCAAGAGCCCCGCCGGAATCCTCCGACAGTTCCAGGATTTCCTGAAGATATCCCGCCAGAGTCTCCGATATCCGCACCGGTTTCCCCTGCGCCTGATTGATCTTTGACACTTCCGAATCCCCGTCCGTCCAGGACAGATATGTTTCTTCGATCTCCCGGAGCAGGGAGCCGATCTCCGGAGTGATATCCTCCCCGGAAGTATACAAAGTTTCCGAAACCACGGTATCCATGGCAAAATCCGTATTTGTGTACGTCTCCTGCGCGGCCTGCACAGGAATTCCCGCAAACAGAAGCACGCCCAGCCCAAGGCACAGGACGGCGTTCCTTCCGGCAGTTCTCCCGGAATTTTTTCTCCGGTCTTTTTTTCTTATGAATTTTTTTTCCGCGTATTCGCCCACCAAACTGGTAGTTCTGCTCATCTGAACCGACCTTTCTGACTTTTTCCCTTTCTGTTATTCCTTCTGCCCGTCGGCGCTGCCTTCGCCGCCCCGCCCGGATTTCCGTAGAAAAATCTCCCTTGTCTCGCTGCATCCCAGTTCTGTTCCCGCAAGGATCGAACAGGGTTCGTGCAGAGTGACGGGGGATCCGTCGATCTGGGTGATCACACCCCCGGCTTCCTCGATGATCACGGACGCCGCCGCATAATCATAAGGCTGAAGTTTCGTCTCCAGATAGATCACATTGCTTCCGCCGGCAATCCTGCACAGATCCAGGGCGGCGGATCCTCCGCTGCGGATAGAAAGGCTTCTGTCAAAAAGTTCCCTCACTGTATCGAAAAGGGCTCCCACATTTTCATCATTATAACGGGCGCAGCCGAAAGCGGCGATTCCCTCTGCCACAGACCGGTTCCGGATCTCCAGCTTCCTGCCGTTTAAGAAACTTCCTTTTCCCCGCACAGCGGTAAACATCTCGTCCACATAAGGATTGTATACGAATCCGGCGATCATCTGCTCCCTGCGTGCAAGTCCCACGGAAACACAACTGTGGTTGTAGCGGAACATGAAATTGGTAGTTCCGTCTATGGGATCAATATAAAAGGTATATTCGCCCGAAGCAGAAGCGCCTTTATTTTCTTCCGTATCTTCCTCACCGAAAAACTCCGCTTCCGGCAGGATCTTTTTCAGCCCGCCAATCAGGAATTTCTGGATTTCCGTGTCGAAATCCGTAACAAAATTGGCGGGGCCTTCTTTCTGGTGAATGGTATCCTCCGCCGGGGCTGCCTGGCGCAGCTTCTGTCCTGCCTCCCTGATCAGGGTTGTGATGGCGCTTTCCTGTTCTGAGGTAAGCGCGGCGTTTTCCCCGGAATCCGCAGGAACTGTGGCCTCAGAGGATGCCTGCGCCTCGTCCTCCTCTGTCATCCTGCTTTCAGGCTGTCCGGCCGGCGCCGCTTCATTTGGGGCCGCAGCCGCGGCGTTCTCCGCCTGCCCGTCCAGCGCCGTCCAGTTTCCTTCCGGCGCTTCCCAGACTTCCGTATCCCAGCCGCCTATTCGGCGCACATATTCCTCCGCGTGCTTCCGGCCGCGGTCAAATCCCCAGTAGATGAGACCTCCCAGAAGACCACCCAGCGTATTAAAAAACAGATCCGTAAGCTGGAAGGTCCCGATCTTCAGAAAAAGCTGGCACAGCTCGATCAGCAGGGAAAATCCAAAGCTGACAGAAACACTGTGCATCAGAGCCGCCTGAAGCGGTTTCTTTTTATTGTGCTCCTTTTCTTCCC
>DWXL01000156.1 GCA_019119235.1 Candidatus Blautia excrementigallinarum
GCTTGGCTCCCGCCTAAACATGAGAAAGAAGCCCGACAGGGCGGATTTCGAATGTTTGCAGGATTTCGGAAGCGCGAAGCGCGGAGAAATTCGTGCAGTATCATGGACGTGAGAGCAATTCGCGGTATCACGTGGCTCCCGCCTAAACATGAGAAAGTATCACACCCCCACGAAAGGAGAAAATATATGAAGTATGTAATCCTCGGCGGCGTCGCCGCCGGAACAAAAGCTGCGGCGAAACTGAAACGCTGTGACAGAAACGCGGAAGTAAAAGTATTTACCAAAGGCGAAGACATTTCCTACGCCGGCTGCGGTCTTCCCTACTACATCGGCGGAGATATCCCGTCCAGAGACGAACTTATCGTCAACACGCCGGCGAAATATTCCGGACTGACAGGAGCGGAGGTTTATACAGGATGTGAGGCGACCTCCATCGACAGCGCTGCGAAAACCGTCTGTCTGAAGAAAAAATCCGGCGAGGAATTTACAGAAACATATGACAGACTGATCATTGCCACCGGAGCGGTTCCCTTTGTTCCCCAGATCGAAGGAATCACCCTTCCCGGTGTTTTCTGTGTGCGTACCCCTGACGACGCGGTAGGGATCCGCGCCTATGTGGAAGAGAAGAACTGCCGTAAGGCCGTTGTCTGCGGCGCGGGCTTCATCGGGCTGGAGGTTGCGGAGAACCTTATGGCGCAGGGGCTGGAGGTAACCGTGATCGACGCGGCTTCCCAGATCATGCCTAACGCGTTTGACGCGGAGATGGCAGATTTTGCGAAGAAGAAACTGAAAGAAGCCGGTATGCGTGTACAGACCTCCACAATGCTTAATGGTATCGAAGGAGAAGGCAAGGCGCAGAAAGTTCTTACTTCCAACGGAGAATTTGCGGCGGACGTGGTGATCGTCGCTATCGGTATTCGTCCGGCTACAGGATTCCTTGCGGATTCCGGACTGGAAATGTTCAAAGGCACGATCCTCACAGATTCAAATATGAAGACAAACCTTCCCGACATTTACGCCGCAGGCGACTGCGCGATGGTGAAAAACGCCGTTACAGGACAGGCGCAGTGGTCCGCAATGGGATCTACCGCTAATCTTGCGGCGCGCGCTATGGCAAAGGCCATGAACGGCGCGGGAAACGGATACGGCGGATGTCTGGGGACCGGCGTGGTGCGTCTTCTTCCAACTCTCAACGGAGGCCGTACAGGACTCACTGAAGAACAGGCGAAAGCGGCAGGGTATGCGACCACTTCCGTGATCACTGTGGTGGACGATAAAGCCCACTATTATCCGGGAGCGTCTTCTTTTGTGGTAAAAATGACGGCGGAGACGTCCACCAGGAAACTCCTGGGCGTTCAGGTCCTGGGCGCAGGCGCGGTGGATAAGATGACAGATATCGCCGTTGTGGGAATTTCGCAGGGCATGAAGCTGGATGATTTCGATACCCTTGATTTCGCATATGCTCCGCCTTTCTCCACAGCGATCCATCCCTTCGTGACAACCTGCTATGTGCTGGAGAACAAGATCGACGGAGTTCTTACATCCATAAGCCCCGCAGAATATGCCGCGGGCGCGGCAAAAGGCTACGCCGTGATCGACGTGCAGCCCCAGCAGACTGTCGCCAATGCGCAGTGGGTAAACCTCTCCGCAGTGAACGGCCCTATTGAGGGACTGGATAAAGACGCGAAACTGCTTCTGGTATGCACCAAGGGAAAGAGAGCTTATTTCCTTCAGAACCGCCTGAAAGCATACGGATACACCAATACAATGGTTCTGGAGGGCGGCGTGTTCTTCAACGATGTGAAAGCGCCCCGCAACGGAAAGAAACTTTCTCCGGCTGAGATCAAAAGAGTGAAAGGCCTGGGATGTCTGCAGGATAAGAGATATGACGATGTGTTTAATGTCCGCGTGATCACCAGAAACGGGAAGCTGACTTCTGAGGAACAGCGTAAAGTCGCGGAGGCGGCGGAGAAATTCGGCTCCGGCGAAGTGACGATGACAACCCGTCTGACACTGGAGATCCAGGGCGTTCCCTACGACAATCTGGAAGCGGTGTTCGCTTTCCTCGAGGAGGCGGGACTGGAGACAGGCGGTACAGGTTCCAAAGTACGTCCGGTGGTTTCCTGTAAAGGTACTACCTGCCAGTACGGGCTTATCGATACCTTCGATCTTTCCGAGAAGCTTCACCAGTTATATTACATCGGCTATCACGGCGTGGATCTGCCGCACAAATTCAAGATCGCCGTGGGCGGCTGTCCAAATAACTGCGTGAAACCGAGCCTGAACGATATCGGAATCATCGGCCAGCGCGTGCCGGAGATCGACCTTTCCAAATGTAAGAACTGCAAGAAGTGCCAGGTTCAGGATAACTGTCCGATCAAAGTGGCGAAGCTGGAAGACGGCAGTATCCGGATCCCGATGGACAAATGCAATCACTGCGGCCGCTGCATCGGAAAATGTCCGTTCGGCGCAGTTAATGAGGCGTTTACAGGATATAAGGTATATATCGGCGGACGCTGGGGCAAGAAAGTTGCCGAGGGCCGCCCGCTGGACAGAATCTTTACCACAGAGGAAGAGGTGATCGATCTTGTGGAACGTACGATCCTGTTCTTCCGCGACGAGGGAATTTCCGGAGAACGTTTCGCGGATACCATTGCGAGACTGGGATTCGACTATGTACAGGACAAGCTTCTGAACAGTAAGATCGATAAGAAGAAAATCCTTGAGAAGACAGTAGTGGGAGGCGCTACCTGCTGACTCGGTACTCGCCGGGAGTCATTCCCATGATCTTTTTAAACACCTTGACGTAATAACTCAGACTTTCGAATCCGCAGCGAAAAGCTGTTTCGGAAATGCTGAGAGAGGAATCCTCCAGAAGGGGAAGAGATTGTTCCACCCGGAAGGCGTTTACATATTCCGTGAAGGAACGGCCGAACTGTTTTTTGAAATACCGGCTGAAATATTTGGGGGACAGATGCAGATATGTGGCGATGTCCTCCAGAAGGATTTTCTCCTGATAGTGTTCCCGGATATAGGACAGGATATCTTTGATCTGAGCCACCTGTTCCGGAGAAGTCTTCCGGGAGCGTTCGGATTCCGTAATAAAGAGATTTTCTCTGTACATTGTCATAAAGGCAGACAGCAGGGAAAGCTTGGTTTCAAACTGATAACAGGCATAACGGTGCTCATTGGATGCCAGAACATCCCGGAGCATCTGGAAGAGAGCGGGGAATTCAGTCCCCGCTTTTTCCAGCTTTTCGGGGAAGCGCAGCCTGCCGGAAAGCAGAGGCGCGAGATAATGGCTCTGTACATAGTCGTACATCTGGAAGGACAGGAACGCGGGATCGAATACAATGGCGTTGTAGACAGTGTTTTTTCCCTCCCGGGCGTACATGGTATGGAGAAAGCCGGGGTTGACGAAAAAAAGATCTCCTGTTTTTCCCGTGTATTCACGGTCTTCTATGGTGACGGTAAGTTCCCCTCTTTCAATCATCAGGATCTCAAGTTCCGGATGCCAGTGGTAGGATACGCAGATCTGAGGTTTGTTCTTGTTTTCCAGATTGAAATGGAATCGGTAGGTTTCCAGAGGGTACAGATATCCGCCCCTTTCTGTCTGTTCTTTGTACTGTGTTCTTGTGCGCTGCATATTATCTCCTTTAAAAAGTGGAAATTTTACAATAAGTTATGGAAAAAATGAAAGACAAAGGATTTTTATGACACTATAATACAATTGTATTTTGAAAAACACAAGAAAAACATACAGAGAAAATAAAGAGGACTGGAGTGTGAATTCTATGAAAAAACAGTGGTGGCATGACAAGGTTGCCTATCAGATTTATCCCAAGAGTTTTTATGATTCCAACGGGGACGGAATCGGGGATCTGCCCGGCATTATCTCCAAACTGGACTACCTGAAGGATCTCGGCGTGGATATCGTCTGGCTTTCTCCAATTTATAAATCGCCCCTTGCGGATGAGGGATACGATATCGCGGATTACTACAGCATTGATCCCCGTTTCGGAACTATGGAAGACATGGAGCGCCTGATCGAAGAGGCGAAAAAAAGAGATATGTATATCCTGATGGATCTTGTGGTGAACCACTGTTCTGACGAACATGAATGGTTTCAAAAGGCCTGCCAGGATCCTGACGGTGAATATGGAAACTTTTTCTATATAGAAGACCGGAAAGACGGCGGGACGCCCTGCAACTGGAGAAGCTATTTCGGCGGACCGGTGTGGGAACCGCTTCCCGGCCATCCGGATAAACAGTATCTTCATGTATTTCATAAAAAGCAGCCGGATCTGAACTGGGAAAATCCCAGGGTACGGGAGGAAGTATATAAAAATATCAACTGGTGGCTGGATAAAGGACTTGGAGGTTTCCGCATCGACGCTATCATCAATATCAAGAAAAAACTTCCGTTCCGGGATTATCCTGTGGACAGAGCGGACGGCCTTTCCGGTATCGACCATATGCTGGCTGAGGCGGAGGGGATCGGAGAATTTCTGGAAGAGATGGCTGAGAAAACCTTCCGTCCTCATAACGCATTCACGGTAGGAGAGGTTTTCAATGAGAAACCGGAGGAGATCGCTGATTTTATCGGAGAAAACGGATATTTTTCCAGTATGTTTGATTTTGCGGAGACTGTTTACGGCAAGAGCGACAGGGGATGGTATGACAGCAGGGCGTACCTTAATCCGGAAGAGTATAAATCCTGTATTTTTTCCACACAGAAAAAAATCGGCGATACCGGTATGATCTCCAATATCATCGAAAACCATGACGAACCGAGAGGCGTAAGTCATTATATTTGCCCGGAGGATCTCTGCGACGCATCCAAAAAACTTCTGGCAGGAGTTTACTTTATGCTGAAAGGACTTCCTTTTATCTATCAGGGTCAGGAGATCGGCATGGAAAATATGAAGTTCAACAGCATTGAAGATGTAGACGACGTAAGTACACTGGACGAATATCAGGTGGCGCTGAACGCTGGCCTTGGTGAGGAAGAAGCTTTTCGGAGAGTGGCCGCTTTTTCCAGGGATAACGCGCGTACGCCCATGCAGTGGACTGACGGAAAGAACGCCGGTTTTACCGAGGGAACTCCGTGGCTCAGGGTGAATCCCAACTGCAGCCGCATCAATGTAAAAGACCAGGAAAAGAATGAGGGATCTGTTCTGTCTTTCTATAAGAAGCTGACAGCCCTGAGAAAATCAGAGGAATATAAGGAGACGGTAGTTTACGGAGAATTTGTACCCTATCTGGAGCAGGAGAAGAATCTCATCGGATATTTCAGAGAGGGTGAGAAAAAACTTCTTGTTCTTGCCAATTTCCAGAAAGCGCCCAGAGAAGTGGAACTTCCGGGAAGTGTCAAAAAGGTACTGCTGAACAATCTGGAAGATCTGACGCTGAATGAAAACAGAATTCATCTGGATTCCTGGCAGTTTGTGACGCTGGAAATCTGAAAAAAGTAAGCTGTCTGGCTGCAGGCAGCTTACTTTTTTTGGAAAACATTTTGCAGATGAATTGTAAAGAAAATGTGAACACAGATTATAAATTGTTTACTTGATTTTTGAGAATACCGCACACTATAATAAGAATGAAAGTACAGTAGAAAGGGGGAGTGTATGAAAAAATTTCAGGAATACTTCCTGTATTTTATGTTATATTCCGTTATTGGCTGGTGTTATGAAGTCTTTCTTGAGGTCGTGGTATACAGATGGGGATTTTCTAACAGAGGCATTCTTTTCGGGCCTTATTGTGTGGTATACGGATTCGGAGCGCTGATTCTTATGGGAACTCTGAAATGGCTGAAAGAAAAGGACATAAGAGCAGGAAGAGTGTGTATAACACCTGTACTTGTTTTTGCAGGTATTGTTGCAGTTACCACCCTCGTGGAATTGGCGGCAAGTTATATTATGGAATTTATCAGAGGATACTGGATGTGGGATTATACCAGATTCGCATTTAATTTCCAGGGCAGGATTGCCCTTAACCCCAGCATCCGGTTTGGAATCGGCGGAATGGTGATCCTGTATCTTTTGCAGCCGCTGTTTGAGAAAGGGATGAAGCGGATACCGGAGAGAGTACGGGCGGCTGTTTTCTGGATTCTGATTATTCTTCTTGCTGTGGATGTGTTTAGTAATTTATAGTTCGCTGCAGTTCACGGAGCTTTTGCATCAGGCTTTAGTGCCTGTATTCTTAAGGAGGAAAAATGTACAAAGTTTTCGGACGAAGGGAGAAGGGGCAGTATTACAACAGGGAAGGGGCTTATCTGATTACATTTTCCGGGGACAGGACCGCGGTGGTCCGCACACCGAGAGGATATTTTCTTCTTGGAGGAGGGATCCAGGGAGATGAAAGCGATGAAGAATGCATACGAAGAGAATGTCTGGAGGAATGCGGATACAGCTGTACTCCGCAGATGCTGGTAGCCTCCGCGGAGAGCTACTGCATACATGACCGAAAGGGGCTTTTCCACCCCATACAGCGGTATTATTACGGGAAACTGAACGACAGGGTGCAGTGTCCTGTTGAGAAGGATCATGAATTCCTCTGGGTGGAATATGACAAGATCCGGGGTAAGATGTTTTCAGAGATGCAGAACTGGGCTCTTGACCAGTGCAGAAACTTGGAACTGGCAGGCAGACTTGAATAAAAATATCATATCTCAAATTTAAAATACCAGATTTCCGAAACCTGAATTCATAAATAATTTATGGTCAGGTCCGGGAATCTGGTATTTTTGCGCAATATTATTCTGTCACGCTGACAAACTGGCTGTTATAGAGATTTTCATAGAAACCGCCTTTTTTCATCAGTTCGTCATGGCTGCCCTGTTCGATAATGCTTCCGTCTTTCATCACAAGGATCGTATCGGCATTGCGTATGGTTGACAGACGGTGGGCGACGATGAAACTGGTGCGTCCTTCCATCATCTGGTCGAAGGCTTCCTGGATCATCATTTCTGTTCTGGTATCGATGCTGGAAGTAGCTTCATCAAGGATCAGCATAGGCGGCAGGCAGAGCATGACGCGGGTGATGCACAGAAGCTGCTTCTGTCCCTGGCTTAAACTGTCCTCTTTCAGGACTGTGTCCAGTCCCTTGGGAAGACGGCGGATAAATTCCCAGCTGTGGGATTTCTTTGCCGCCTCAATGATCTCATCCTCTGAAGCATCCGGTTTTCCGATGCAGATATTTTCCCGTACCGTGCCGTTCTTGATCCAGGTGTCCTGAAGCACCATTCCGTAACTCTTTCTGAGAGCGTGGCGGGAAAGCTCTTTTACCGGATGCCCGTCCACGGAAATGGTACCGCCGTTGACGTCATAAAAACGCATCAGCAGATTGATGAAAGTTGTCTTTCCGCAGCCGGTGGGGCCTACAATGGCGATCCGTTTTCCAGGTGAGACATGGAGATTGAAGTTCTCGATCAGCTTTTTATCCGGAGTGTAGCTGAAGCATACATTCTCTATATCCACCTCGCCCTGTACGTTATCGACAGAGCCGGAAGCATCCGGGCTTTCCGGCGCCTCCTCCAGAAAAGCGAAGATCCTGGACGCGCATGCAAGGGCGTTCTGGAGCTCAGTGATCACGGAGCTGATGTCGTTGAAGGGCTTCATATACTGGTTTGCGTAGGCGAGAAGTACGGAAAGTCCTCCGACGGTCAGATATCCGCCGGGGATGAGGAACGCGCCTACAAGAGCCACCGCCGCGTAGATCACATTGTTTACGAAACGGGTGGACGGATTGGTAAGGCTGCTGAAAAACACCGCTTTCTGGCTGTATTCTTTCAGTTCCTTATTGACCTGGGAAAACCTCGCGGAGGATTTTTCTTCATAGCCGAACGCCTGGACCAGCTTCTGATTTCCGATCATCTCTTCAATGAGAGCTGTCTGGCGTCCTCTGGCGTCACTCTGCTTTCGGAACATCTGGAAAGAGCGTCCGGAAATAAATTTTGCCACAAAGAAACTCAATGGCGTCAGCACGATCACAAGAAGGGTGATCCATACATTCTTGGAAAGCATGAATATCAGAGTTCCGATGATAGTGACGATTCCCGAGAAAAGCTGGGTAAATCCAAGCAGAAGTCCGTCGGAGAGAATATCGGTATCCGCGATCACCCGGCTGATAATATCTCCGGTGCTGTGCTGGTCCAGATAGGACAGCGGCAGTTCCTGGATATGCCGGATAGCTTTTGCGCGGATGTCTCTTACGGTGTTATAGGTCATGCGGTTGTTGATGATATTCATGATCCAGGTTGCAGCTCCGGATACGATCACCATAACAAGGATTCTGGACAGATAATACCACATACTGTCAAAGTTCACCTGTCCCTCGCCGACGATCTCATCTATGGCGTCGCCGAAAAGGATGGGAACGTAGAGCTGAAGGATCACTGAAGCCGAGGCGAGAACAATGCTGAGGATCAGAAGGAAACGGTACCTCCCGATGAAGCGGAGTACCTTCCACAGGATTTCCATGCTGCTGTTCTTCTGCTGCGCTGTATCTGTTTTCATGAAAGAACCTCCTTTCCGCTGATAACAGGGGTTCCGTCCTGCCTGCCGGAAATCTTTTCTCCGTTCTCATAACGGTTCCGTTCCTCCGGAAACTGAGAGAAGTAGATCTCACGGTAGGTGGAGCAGGAACGGATAAGAGTATCATGAGTTCCCAGCCCGCAGAGCGCTCCGTCGTCCAGCACCAGGATCTGATCGGCCTGACGGATGCTGGCGGCACGCTGGGAGACGAGGAAGGTGGTAACCTGTCCGCCAAGTCCGGCGAGGGCTTTTCTGAGCGCGGCGTCTGTGGCGAAATCCAGCGCGCTGGCGCTGTCGTCGAGGATCAGTATTTCCGGATTTTTGACGAGGGCCCTGGCGATGGTGAGACGCTGGCGCTGGCCTCCGGAAAGATTTTTGCCGTTCTGTTCCAGGGCGAAATCAAGCTGTCCCGGTTTGCCTTCCACGATCTCTCTGGCCTGGGCGGTGGTCAGCGCGCTCCAGATCTCTTCGTCTGTGGCGTCCTCCCGGCCCCATTTCATATTGTCGCGGATGCTTCCCTTAAACAGGGCGGCTCTCTGGGGAACCACTCCGATCTTGTCGCGAAGCGCCCGGCGGGAATAATTTCTGATGTTTTCCCCGTCCAGCAGGATCTCTCCGGACGTGGCGTCATAAAAACGGGCGATCAGGTTGACAAGCGTGCTTTTGCCGCTTCCTGTACCGCCGATGATACCTACGGTTTCTCCTTTTTTTACGGAAAAACTGATGTCGGTGAGGCTGGGAGCGCCGGTTCCCTGATAGGAAAACGTAACGTTCTGAAACTCGACGGAACGGCTGCCCGTGGAATCTCCGGAAGATGAGCCGGCAAATTCCATAGTGGAATCCACTTTAAGGATATCCGCCACACGTCCGGCGCAGGCTGCGGATTTGTTCAGTGTGATGATCAGAGAAGCGAGCTTGATCAGCTCCACGATCATCTGCGCCATATAGTTGTACAGAGCCACAACTTCACCCTGCTGCATGTTCCCAAGGCTGACCTGGAGTCCTGCGTTATTGATAAGGATAACGGTAGCGATGTTGATGAGCACATAGGTGACCGGATTGAGGAGGGCGGAAAGCCTTCCCACGAACTCGTTCAGTTTTGTCAGAGCCAGGTTGCTCTGGTCGAATTCCTCAACAGCTTCTTTTTCCCGGCAGAAAGCGCGGATCACACGAACGCCGGTAAGATTTTCTCTTGTAAGGCCGGTCACCGCGTCCAGTTTGCCCTGGACCCTGCCGAACAGAGGGATACTAAGATACATGATCACAAAGACAACCAGGAACAGTACCGGTATCGCGGCCGCGAAAATAAGGGCGCAGCGAACATTGATGGTGAAAGCCATCACCATGGAGCCGATAACGATAAAGGGGCTTCGGAGCAGAAGCCGAAGGCCCATGTTCAGGCCGTTCTGCACCTGATTGATATCATCGGTAAGTCTGGTGATCAGTGTGTCGGTTCCAAGTCTGTCCAGTTCTGTATAGGACAGTCCCTGGACATGGTCGTACACCGCCTGCCGGAGCTCTGTGGCAAAACCAACGCTTGCCTTCGCGGCGAAATACTGGGCTGTGATGCTGACCGTAAGGCCGGCAGCGGCCATCAGGATCAGAATCAGGAAGTTCTGAATGATAAATCCTCTGTCATCCCGGGCGATCCCCACGTCAATAATGCGTGCGATCACTACCGGAACGAGAAGATCAAACACAACTTCCAGAAATTTAAAGAAAGGAGCAAGGATGCTTTCTTTCTTATAGTTTTTCAGAAAAGGTGCGAGGGTACGCATTTTTCTTTCCTCCTGTTCTTGTTCGTTGACATTTCCTGTTATATTCCTGTACAATGTGGCCATGGCCTGAATGTTATGCGGTATATCTGCACGAAGAGAGGCCATACCGCATTATTGCGGCACAGGCTATAGCATTCTTAGTATACAGGTTATATTTTATTTTGTACACTGAAATTTACAGATATTATATAGGAGAAAAATATGAGACGCGACGTGACTCTGGAAGAGATTTCCGATGGAAAATTATACGGATCAAACGATATGGTGAAGGCGGACTGCCAGGACTGCAGAGGCTGCTGCGACTGCTGTAAAGGAATGGGAGATTCTGTCGTCCTGGATCCTTATGATGTCTGGCGGCTTGGCAGGGGACTTCATAAAAGCGCAGACGAGATGATGGCGAAAGAACTGGAACTGAGCGTGGTGGACGGAAATATCCTTCCCCACCTTGCCATGACAGGAGAGGAGGAGAGCTGTGTTTTCCTTAATGAAGAGGGAAGATGTTCCGTACATGAGTACCGGCCGGGATTCTGCCGGCTGTTCCCGTTGGGCAGGTATTATCAGGAGAACGGTTTTTTCTATATTCTGCAGATCCATGAATGTTCCAACCGGAACCGCACCAAAGTGAAGGTAAAGAAATGGATCGATACGCCGGATCTGAAGCGTTATGAGAAATTCGTGTACGACTGGCATGAATTCCTTCTGAAAGTTCAGGAGATTTTTTATAAAGCGGAAGATAAAGAGCTGGAAAAAAATCTGAACCTGTATGTTCTGGGGAGATTTTACCGTACGCCCTATGACGAAAACAGGGATTTCTACGAGCAGTTTTATGAGAGACTGAAAGAAGCGGAAGGACTCCTTGTTCTTGAGGTGTAAAACTTATGGTTGACTTTGATGTTTATCATCGGTATAATATGCAAAGTTAGGACGCTAACTATAATTAAAAGAGGTGCAGATGATGCGGGATAATGATGAAAAGATCAGAAACATGCACATGGGTCTTCTGATCCATACTCTTTCCAATCAGATGAAGCGCGCCTGTTCCGACATAGGCGGAACGGAGGAGCTGACGCCGATCCAGAGACATATTCTGAAGTATATTCTTCTTACCACCCTCCATAGGGACGTTTACCAGAAGGATATCGAGGGTGAGTTCCAGATACGTAAATCCACGGTGACGGGAATCCTGAAACTGATGGAGAAAAACGGTTTCATAGAGAGAGTAAATTCCGAAAAAGACGCCAGATATAAAAGACTGGTGCCCACAAAGAAGGCGGAAGGGCTAAGACCCAGCATCATGGAGCATATCCGGGAAACGGAAACCAGGCTTGTCAGGGGAATCCCTGAAGAGGAACTGGCTGTCTGCAGAGATGTGATGTGCCGGATGCTTGACAATCTTGCAGAAAAAAACAGGGAGAATAAGGAGGTAGACCAAAAAGATGAATAAGACACTTTTGAGATCAGTCCGGGAATACAAAAAACAGTCTGTGCTGGCCCCAATCTTTGTAATCCTTGAAGTGCTGATGGAGGTCCTGATCCCCATGGAGATGGCGAAGATCATTGATATCGGTATTTCCGGCGGAGATCTTGGATATATTGTGCAGAGAGGCGTGATCCTGGTATGTATGGCAATGCTTGCCCTCTGGTTCGGTATGATGGCAGGAAATATGGCCGCGATTGCCGGAGCCGGATACGCCAAGAATCTCCGCCATGACATTTTTTATAAAATCCAGGAATTTTCGTTTAAAAATATCGACCATTTTTCCACGTCAGGTCTGGTGACCCGTATGACCACAGATATCACCAACGTGCAGATGGCGTATATGATGAGCATCAGGCTTCTGGCCCGCGCGCCCATCATGGTGGTGCTTTCCTGGATCATGACGCTTATGATCAACCGTGAGATCGCGCTTCTGTTTCTGATCGTGATCCCGCTTCTGGGCGGCGCTCTGATTTTTATTGCGAAAAAAGCCCATCCGCACTTTGTCAAGGTGTTTGACGAATACGACGTTTTAAATAATTCTGTACAGGAAAACGTCAACGCTTCCAGAGTGGTAAAAGCCTTTGTAAGAGAAGATTTTGAGATCAGAAAGTTCCACGGGATTTCTCAGTACGTATATGATCTGTTCACAAAAGCGGAAAAGATCGTGGCCTGGAACTCGCCGGTAATGCAGTTTACCGTATACGCGGTGGTGCTTGCCATGATCCTGATCGGAGGAAAGAGTATTGTGTTCGGCACCATGGAGACGGGAGAGATGACAAGCGTGGTAGTATACGCCATGCAGATGCTGATGTCCCTTATGATGGTTACGTTCGTCTTTGTAATGATCATGATCGCGGAAGCGTCCACAGACCGTATCACCGAGGTGCTTACCGAGGTTCCCGATATGCAGGAAAAAGACAATGCGGTTAAAACCGTGCCCAACGGCGATATTGATTTTGACCATGTGGAATTCAGCTATGCGGGAGAAGGAGGCAATCTTTCTCTGAAGGATATCAACCTTCACATTAAATCCGG
>DWXL01000157.1 GCA_019119235.1 Candidatus Blautia excrementigallinarum
GCTACGATTTCGCTATCCTTTCTTCTCGCCCACACCTCACGATGTAAACCTTGGGAGTCGCTATGGGGTTCGTTGGCAACTACGCCCCTTGGGGACTTTCACCACAGACTGACGGCATGCCCGTCATACCAAAAAAAGGCCATTACAGCTACAATATGCTGAATGGCCTTTCGTCATCATGGAATGCCGTATTTATTTTCAGGATTCGCAAAATGTCTATCAGTAGATTATGATGGGGTATCCTCCGTCGATAGTATTGTAGATCAGCGCCGCCTGATCCTTCGGAAGATTGATGCAGCCGTGGCTGCCCGCCCCTGACTTATACCGGTTTCCTCCGAAAGAGGACTGCCAGGTAGCGTCATGAAGCCCCTGCCCGTACACAAAGGGCATCCAGTATGTCACATGCGTCGTATATCCGTATACGTCGCTGGTCAGCGTGTAGGGACTTGCCTTATAGGCAATGGGCCAGGCGCCTCTGTAGGTCTCCCGCTCCGGAGTGGGCGCGCCGCTGACAATATCCGTCTCTGTGATCAGAGCGCCGTCTTTATACAGCCAGAGGTGCTGGCTGTCAAGGCTGACTTCAATATAACTGCCGGCAAGATCGTCTTTGCCGTTTCTCTTCATTCCGCTGATACTGTACACCGGATCCCTGGTAACAGGGCTGCCGCTGCCGATATCTGCAAGAAGCTGTACAAGCTCCGCGGACTGATCGATCTGAAATCCATATTCATTATTGGATATGGTAACGTCGCTTCCATAGGAAGTATGTAAAGTACGCGGCACATAGATCGTATTATAATTTGTCGCCAGATTTTCCACATAGGCTTTGGCCGCTTCCTGATCTATACTTACCGTGTCGCCCGCCACTTTGATCCAGGAACTGATCACATCCGGTCCGAGGACTTCCGTGGATTCCCCGAAATTGTAAGTAACCGAAGCGTTCCGGTATGTTTCCAGCTGTCCGTTAAGATCCTTCAGTTTCGTCTGGATGGTCTCGGAATCCGCTTTTACCGGCTGCCGGTAAACTTCCGTCCCCAGAACGATCTCAACGTCTCCTCCCAGCGGATCTTTAAGAATGGCATTATCCAGCGTCTGGCTCACGTATGTAAGAAGTCTTGCCTCATCGATCTGGTTTCCCTGGGATTCATTCACCGCAACAAATTCCTTTGCGTTCTCATCATACTGCACATAGGCGTCGGAGGACGCTGTTCTTTCTTTGTCGCCGAAATTCCCGGAAACCAGAACCGCTTTTTCCTGCTCCTGGTTTTTCACCACCTGATAAGGAAGTTTAAAGTCTTCTTCCACGGAAAAAACTCTTCGTTCCGCCTCTCTCTGCGCCTGCAGATTTACAAGTTCCGTTTTCAGAGAAGCCTCGTCCAGAGAATAACCCAGTTCACTGAAAGTAGTCCGGAACACCTCCTGGCCGTCTTCTTCAAATACCACTTCCCGGTCCGCGAATGTGCCGAGGATCTTCTGCCCTGCCTCCTCCGCGTTCAGTTTCGACACGTCCAGCCCGTAAACAGAAATGCTCCGTCCCAGCGTTCCGTTATCTGAAATATAGATATACAGAAAAAGTCCGGCCGCCAGCAGTACTGCCGCGGCGATGCTCACTCCCAGAATAATCTTCTGTGCCTTCCTGCTCAGTCTTATTTTTTTCTTCATATTTCTCCCCTGGTCTATTGTATTCTCCGACAGTATAAATATGCCGTTTCTCTCCCCGTTGATTGTCTCTCATCCTATTTTATGATATGATAACGGCAAATGCAATATCTTATCGGATTTGAGGGATTTTATGGAACGGATTATATTATATACTATAACAGAACAGCAGGAAAATCTCTGTATTATTGAATTTCTGAAACAGCAGGGCTTCTCGCGGCATATCCTCCGTTCCATGAAAGACTTCCCCGGTTCCATTCTCCTCAACGGCAGCCCTTCCAGAGGACGCGTTCTCCTGAGGTCCGGAGACAGCCTGCGTATTTTTGTTCCGGAAACAGATCCGTGGGATAAAATCCCTCCTGTCTCTGTGGATCTCAATGTCCTCTATGAAGACGAAGATCTTCTGGTGCTCAATAAACCTGCCGGTATGCCGGTCCATCCTTCCGCGGGGAATCACGGGAACACTCTCGCCAACGCCGCGGCCGCCTGGTTTCTCCACAAAGGGGAAAACTGTCCGTTCCGCTGCATCAACAGGCTGGACAGAGATACTTCCGGAGCGCTGATCCTGGCGAAAAATCCTCTCAGCGCCTCTGTTCTCTCATCACAGATGAAAACAAGACAGATCCGCCGGACTTACCTTGCCGTAGTCAGAGGGATCCCTCCCCTTCAGGGAAGTATTGCCGCTCCCATAGGGCGTACCCCTGGTTCTCTGATAGAACGGCGGATAGATTTTGCAGGCGGAGAATCCGCAGTAACCCATTTTGAGCGCCTTGCCGTAAAAAACGGGCACTCTCTTCTTGAGATCCATCTGGAAACAGGCCGCACCCATCAGATCCGGGTCCACATGGGATATCTGGGATATCCCCTTCCGGCGGATTATCTTTACTGCCCAGATTATTCCCGCTTCAGCCGGCAGCCCCTCCATTCTTTTCAGCTGAATTTCCGTCATCCTCTGACAGGGAAGACGCTCTGTATCACCGCGCCAGTTCCCGAAGACATCTGCCGCGCTTTTTTAAGCTGATCGCTTTTTACAGTTTTTATCCGCAATTTCCATGAGTCTGATTTTTTCCACATACACAGACAGCCGTTCTTCTCTCCGGAATATACCGGAATGAAAAACGGCTGTTTTAAATCATTTATTCTTTTCGTAAATCACCAGCAGGCCTTTCAGAAGCAGGTCCTCGTCCTGAATGATCTCTCTTCTGCAGTGGGGAATGATCTTCTTCGACATTCCGCCGGTAGCGATGGCGGTAACCTTCTGTCCCAGTTCCTCTTCGATCCTGTCTATGATGCCGTCCACAGCGGCCGCGTTTCCATAGAGAATCCCGCTTTTCATACAGTCCACGGTGTTTTTCCCGATCAGGCGTTTCGGTTCTTCAATACTGATCCCGCTCAGCTGCGACGCTCTTGACGTCAGGGCGTCAAGAGAAACTCTCACTCCCGGCAGGATCATGCCGCCCAGATATCGCTTATTTTCGTCCACCACCGACACGGTAGTCGCTGTTCCCATATCCACGATCACCAAAGGAACCGGATAATAGGTAAGGGCAGCCACTGCGTCCGCCACTCTGTCCGCGCCCATCTCGCCGGGATTATCCAGCAGGATGTTCAGTCCGGTCCTGACTCCCGGCCCCAGGACAAGAGCCTCTTTCTTCAGGATCTTCTCGGCCGCGAGCTTCGCCACGTTGGTGATCTGGGGTACGACAGAAGAAATAATACATCCTTCGATATCTGTACTTTTGATATGGTAAATATCAAGAACCGTCTTCAGATCAATGGCGTATTCCAGTTCTGTCTTCGTCCGGACAGTGGAAAGCCTCTCTATAAAATAAATTTTTTCATCGTCTATACAGCCCACTACAATATTAGTGTTTCCGATATCAATAGCTAAAATCATATTTTATTCCCGAATCTTTCTTTTATAATAAATTGCCGTCTTCACGGACGTATTTTCGCCGGCTGTCCTCCCTGCATCCGGGAAGCCGGGATCAGATGCGCCCTGGATAAGGCTGTGCCCACCGCGCCGGTAAGTACCGTGGAGGAGATCATTTCGCAGACAGCGTTGATTCCCACGAATGTGCAGATAAATACGATAATGTTTCTTCCCCCGATCATCTCCTGAATATATTCGGTATTTCCGAAAAGGAGCACCAGCGCCGTCATAAAAAACGCGGTATTCAGGAATGCGGAAAAGAATCCTGTCACAGCGCAGGAAAGATAGATATTTGTCCTTTTTTTCATTCCGCTGAAAATATAGCCCAGAAGCAGTCCGTCCAGAACACGGGGCAGGAATCTCTGAAGAAAGGCAAATACCGGGTTGATACTGAAAAGCATGGCCCCCATCGCGCTTGTCCCGCCTACGCCTATGCACTGAAGAAAGCTTGTAAGTCCGAAAATGGCTCCTGCAGCAGCTCCTCCCGCCGGGCCCAGCACGATAGCGCTGATCGCCACAGGGATCACATTGAAAGTGATCGCCAGCGGTCCGATATTCAGATACCCAAGCGGCGTATAGGCCATCAGAAGAAGCACAGCGGCCATAAGGCCAAGTACCGTAAGCTGAGATGTTGTGAGTTTCGTTTTCATGTTTTTTCCTCCTTGTTATCGTTCCCTTAAGGGATACAATACGGTGATGGAACTGCGGGCCTTCGCCCGCATCCTATTATTTACGGGTTACGTCCCTCTCGTTTGTCATTGAGAGAATTTTATCCAGGATGACGTTGGCTGCATCCTCCTTACTCATCAGCTGGAGTGATACGTCCTCATCCTTTGTAATCAGGGTCAGCACATTGGTATCGCCCTGGAATCCGGCGCCCGCCACTTTCAGATTATTGGCCGCCACCATATCCAGATGCTTCTTCTCGAGCTTGGCCCTGGAATTACCGATCATATTCTCTGTTTCCATGGAAAATCCGCACAAAAACTGTCCCGGACGGCGGTGTTCCCCGAGATATTTCAGAATGTCGTCCGTCCTCTCAAGTTCTATGTTCATTTCTCCGTCATGTTTTTTGATTTTTTCTTCCGCGGTCCTTACCGGACGGTAATCCGCCACGGCAGCCGCCTTGATGATAATGTCCTGACTGCCGCTTACCGAAGTGACCGCCTCGAACATATCCTTCGCGGTAACCACCGGGATCATCTTCACAAAGGGCGGCGGTTCGATGGCGCAGGGCCCGCTCACAAGAGTCACTTCCGCGCCTCTTAACATCGCCTCCCTGGCAATGGCATATCCCATCTTTCCGGAAGAATGGTTTGTGATATATCTCACCGGATCGATCGCCTCCTGGGTGGGGCCGGCAGTGACAAGGATTTTCTTTCCCTTAAGGTCCTTCTCCATGGCGATCTCCCGGAGAATGTACTCCAGAAGGATCTCCGGCTCCGGCATCTTCCCCGGCCCGATATCGCCGCAGGCAAGATATCCGCTGGCGGGCTCGATCACCTGATATCCGTAATGCTCCAGTATCGCCAGATTATCCTGCACAATGGGATTCTCATACATGTTCGTATTCATGGCAGGCGCAACGATCTTCCCACACTTACATGCCATAATGGTTGTCGTCAGCATGTCGTCCGCGATACCGTGGGCCAGCTTACCGATCACGTTGGCGCTTGCGGGGGCCACCATTACTATGTCCGCCTTCTTCGCAATGGAAACATGCTCCACCTGGAACTGAAAGTTCCGGTCAAAAGTATCCACAAGACATTTATTTCCGGTAAGGGATTCAAAGGTAATGGGATTGATGAAATTCGTGGCGTTTGCAGTCATGAGCACATGTACCTGCGCGTGAAGTTTGTGCAGTGCGCTGGCCAGATATGCTGTTTTGTACGCAGCAATACTTCCGGTAACCGCCAGAAGAACTGTCTTTCCTTTTAACATTTCCCCAATCCTCCCTGTTCATTTTTTGCTTGTTATATTATAATCATCCTGTAAAATATTTGCAATAAAATTTTAGACTGTATCCGGTTTTATGCATTTTTTTGGTTTCTGTACCAGCCGGAATTATTTTTCAGACAGAAGAGGAATATACCATGAATAATTATCAGATCACACAATGGTGCGCCCGATTCATCCGGGAACAGGTGAAGCCCGGAGATATCTGCATTGACGCCACCATGGGAAACGGAAACGATACCCTGCTTCTAAGCACCCTTGCCGGCAGCGCCGGAAAAGTCCTCGCCTTCGATATTCAGGAAAGCGCGCTGCGCCGCACAGAAGAAAGGCTGCGCAAAGACGGCGCCCCGGAGAACTGGTCACTGTTCCTGGAATCCCATGCGCATATGTCCCGCTACGCCGGACCTGGCTCTGTAAGCTGTATTGTCTTTAATCTGGGATATCTCCCGGGAGGGGATCACTCTATGGCAACCCGGAGCGATTCCACCATTCAGGCGCTTGAACAGAGCCTTATACTTCTGAAAAAGGGCGGACTCGTCTCCCTGTGCATCTACAGCGGAGGAGATTCCGGTTTTGAAGAGAGAGACGCCGTATTATCATGGCTGTCCGGACTGGATCCCCGAAAGTATCTGGTGATCCGAAGCGATTACTATAACCGTCCCAACAACCCGCCCATTCCGGTACTGATCATACGGCTCTGATGCGGCGTCCGCCGGAAATAATAAAAGGAACAGAGCTTTTCTAAAAAAAGAAATCTCTGTTCCTCTCTGTTTCAGCAATTAATCAAGTATGGTGATGCCTTCGATCACAGGCTGCTCTTCTGCCGCGATCGTACCATTATTGTCTGTGGGCTTCGCGTCCTTGCAGATCTGATCCACAATATCCATGCCCTCAGTCACATGTCCGAATCCTGCATAATCCCCGTCAAGGAAGGTGCTGTCCGCCTGTACGATAAAGAACTGGGAACTTGCGCTGTCAGGATCCGAGGCTCTTGCCATGGATACCGTACCTCTGGTGTGAGAGATATCGTTCTCTACGCCGTTATTCGCAAATTCACCCTTGATGTTCTCATCCGCTCCGCCGGTTCCGTTTCCCAGCGGGTCGCCGCCCTGCATCATGAAGCCGTCCATGATCCTCCAGAAAGTAAGGCCGTCATAGAAATCCTCCTGAGCAAGCTTCACAAAGTTGGTTACAGTAATTGGCGCCGTGTCCGCATCCAGTTCGATCTCAATATCTCCGTATCCCTCGATGCTGATATTCGCGTGATGGATTCCAGTCAGCTCTTTGCTGGTATCCAGGACTGTTTCACCGGTAATATTGCCTTCCTCGTCAGTTCCGTCGCTGAATCCGGCAGCCGCCGCCTCTTCTTCGCTCACAGCTTCCTCTGATACGCTCTCTTCTTGTGAACTGTTCTCCGTCTCTGCCGTATCCGCGCCGTCATTGCCGCATCCGGAAAAAGCCCCTGCTGTAAGGACCATGGTACACAGTATTGCCGCTGCTCTATATTTCATGTTTATTCCTCCTCATTTCTAAATGGTATTCCGCTCTGCTTTTATCCATATATATTTTCTGCAGACAGCGGATAAGAATATTCTACAGTGTATCATCCTGCGGAAATAAAGTCAATTACTTGTAACCCTGCGCCTACTCTGTTAAAATAGAAAAAAACAGAAAAAACAGCAAGGAGGCAGCAATGGAAAAAATCGCAAGTTTTATTATAGACCATATCAAACTTCAGCCCGGAATTTATGTTTCCAGGAAAGATTATCTGGGAGACCAGGTGATCACCACCTTTGATATCAGAATGACCTCTCCCAACGAGGAACCTGTCATGAATACCGCGGAACTCCATGCCACGGAACATCTGGCCGCGACTTTTCTGCGGAATCACAAAGAATTCGGTCCGAAAGTCATTTACTGGGGCCCGATGGGCTGCCGCACAGGCAATTACCTTCTGCTGGCAGGAGATTACGAATCCGGGGATATCGTGGGACTGATGACGGAAATGTTTGAATTCATCCGCGATTATGAAGGGGAAATCCCGGGCGCTTCCGCGAAAGACTGCGGAAATTATCTGGACATGAATCTTGGAATGGCAAAATATCTTGCCGACAGATATCTGAAAAATGTTCTGTATGACATCAGTCCGGACAGGCTTGTTTATCCTGAATGACATCAAAATATAATAAAGCGATTTTATTAAAAGAGGCCGGAGCAATCTCCGGCCTCTTTGCTTACTGATTCTGTTTATGTTTCTGCCAAAAACACATTTACTGAGCGGCAGCCGTGGTATCTGTAGCTGCTGCGTCTGCTGCTCCTGCAGGCGCGGTTGTAGTCAGATACTGCGCAGACGCGTAGCATACTGTTTCGTTATAGTTGACCTCAACCCACTGTCCGTCTTCGCTGACGCCGGTACTGGTAAGCTGTGTTCCTGCCGGAACGCCCTGAAGAACCGGAGCGGCTGCATTATCTGTGCTGCAGTCCTGACGCAGATTCACATCTGTTGTGGTGTAGTAGGTTCCATCCTGTTTCACAATATTAACTCCAAGGGCTGTGGGCGAAACCACAGGCGCCGGTGTTGGCGTGGCTTCAGGAGTCGGCGTCACTTCCGGTGTGGGAGACGGCGTTGGTGTCGGTGTTGCGTGTATTACACTTACAGTGGAATCTTCCCCGCCGGTGCTGAATCCACATCCGGCTGCAAAAACGGAAAGACCCGCCAGCAGAATCATTAATCTGAATTTCTTCATAAAAAATTCCTCCTTTATAGCATATCACCACTATACCCCATTCCCAGTGTATTATGCAAGTCTTTTTTCAGAAAAAGCCTGTTTTTACAGTATATTCTGCCGTCTCTGCCTGGCTGTTTCTCAGAACCGGAAATCCCGTTTGCCGTTTTCTATCTCCACAAGATTCTTCCGGCAGATCTCCCTTGTCTTTTCCCGGGTAATATTCTGAAGCTCCCGCTCGATCACCCGGATCCCCTTTTCTTTCGTTTCCTGACAGGCGTAATCCTCCAGATATTCTTTCAGCGTCATCAGCGCGTTTGGATGACAGCAGTTCGCGATCTGTCCGGATTTCACCAGCGACATAAAGCGGTCGCCGGTACGGCCCTCCCGGTAGCAGGCGGTACAGAAGCTGGGAATATAACCCAGATCCAGAAGCCAGCTTACCACCTGGTCAAGAGTTCTCCGGTCGCTTACGTCAAACTGGGCGGAATTCTCGTCCACGGTTTCCTCTTCCACATATCCTCCTACCGAAGTCCTGGAACCTCCGCTGATCTGGGAAACGCCCAGATCCAGGACTTTTTCCCTGCACTTCTGGGATTCCCGGGTGGATATAATCATTCCTGTATAGGGAACGGCAATGCGGATCACAGCTATGATCTTCTGGAACGTTTCGTCCGGAACCGCATTGGAAAAGTCTGCCGTGTCAATGTCGTCCGCCGGACAGATTCGCGGAACGCTGATGGTATGCGGTCCTACGCCGAACCTTGCCTCCAGATGCTCCGCATGCATAAGGATCCCCACGAAATCATAACGGTAAGTCTCCAGGCCGAAGAGCACGCCGCATCCCACATCGTCAATGCCCGCCTCCATGGCGCGGTCCATCGCCTCAGTATGATAGGCATAATCGCTCTTGGGTCCTGTAGGATGAAGGGCCTCGTAACTTTCTTTGTTGTATGTCTCCTGGAACAGAATATATGTACCAATCCCCGCTTCTTTCAGTTTACGGTAATTCTCCACTGTCGTCGCGGCAATATTTACATTCACCCTGCGGATCGCGCCGTTTTTATGTTTTATGCTGTATATGGTTTTAATGCTTTCCAGAACATATTCAATAGGATTATTCACCGGATCCTCGCCCGTTTCCAGGGCAAGACGCTTATGCCCCATATCCTGAAGGGCGATCACTTCCTGACGGATTTCCTCCTGCGTCAGTTTTTTGCGGCGGATATGTTTGTTCTTCGCGTGATACGGACAGTACACACAGCCGTTGATACAGTAGTTGGAAAGATACAAAGGCGCGAACATCACGATACGGTTGCCGTAAAATTTCTGCTTGATCTCCTTGGCGGTGTGATACATTTTTTCCACCAGACCGGGATCGTCGCATTCCAGCAGAAGAGCCGCCTCTCTGTGTGACAGTCCTTTGCAGTCCTTCGCTCTCTCGATCAGGCTCTCTACCAGTTCCAGATTATCCTTGTTCTTCCTGGCGTATTCCAGGGTATCCAGAATCTCCTGATGGTCAATAAATTCCGTCGCGTGTTCCGATTTTGGATCGTACATATTCATTCCCCTTTTCTTATATAGTGTTATATGGTATTTCTCTGAATTTCCGGGACTTCGGACTTCTTATCCGGGTTTCGTCTCCAGCCCGCAGCGTCGCCCCGGTCCGTCACGATACGGCAGCCGATGTTTTCCATTCGATGTTTCAGTTCTTCCAGATTCTCGGCGGCTTCGGCTCCCGAAGAAAGCTTTCTGTCGTAGAGCATATACTTCCCTCTTACCGAAACCGGCGAAAGGTTTGGCATGATCACGTTGGCTCCGGAAAGAACGCCCAGTTCCCTTCCCTGCGGATGGATCGTCCCCAGCGCTGTGGTGGCCGGAAGAAGGACTTCCGGAAGCATCAGCCGGAGAAGCGCGAGATAGAACAGCGTATCTTTAAGAGTACCGTCCGGCCGTTGGCGAAAAGGCGTATCCTTATGGGCGATAAAAGGGCCGATCCCCGCCATTTCCGGATTCAGTTCTCTCAGAAAGAAAAAATCTTCAGCGAGGGTTTCCGGCGTCTGTCCCGGAGACCCCACCATAAATCCCGCTCCGGTCTGAAATCCCAGTTTTTTCAGTGTCCGCAGGCAGTCTTTCCTGTGTTCCGGGGAAAGTTCCTCAGGATGGAGCATACGGTAATGAGCTTCATCTGCCGTTTCATGGCGGAGAAGATAACGGTCCGCTCCGGCCTCCCGGTAGATCCGGTAGGTACCCTCCTCTTTTTCTCCCACAGACAGCGTCAGCGCACAGTCCGGATAACGGCTTTTGATGGATTTTATGATCTTCTCCATCTTCTCCGGTGTAAAAAATCCGTCCTCGCCGCCCTGAAGGACAAAAGTGCGGAATCCAAGGTCATATCCCTGCGCGCAGCAGTTAAGGATATCCTCTTCTGTCAGCCGGTATCTCTCAGCGGCGTGATTGCTTCTCCTGATCCCGCAGTAATAACAGTCGTTCCTGCAGTAACTGGTAAATTCGATCAGTCCGCGGATGTAGATATTGTTTCCGTATATCTTCTCTCTCACCCGGCAGGCCAGATCTCTTGCATACTGTTCCGTTTCCCTGTCGCGTTTCCCGATCACCTCACAGAATTCCTCCCGGGAAAGTCCGCCTGTCCGGTATAATTTGTCAATGAGACTTTTTATATCCATAAATTTCTCCTGCAAAATCAATCAGGTACAGACTCTATTATAGCACTTTACTCCAGCCGCAACAACTTTTTGATCATGTCTCAGTTGAACGGACAGAAAAATTTGTGTATACTTTATATGATCAACCAAAGAAAGGACCCGATTATGGACTCTGAATTATACAAAAACTATCTGGATATCCTTAAGCAGGAACTTGTTCCGGCTCTTGGATGCACCGAACCCATCGCCATCGCCTGCGCGGCGGCGAAAGCCCGCCGGCTTCTCGGCAGTTTTCCGGAATCCCTGGAAATGAAATTAAGCGGCAATATCATCAAAAACGTCAAGGGCGTCACCGTTCCCAATTCCGGCGGTCTGAAAGGGATCGACATCGCCGCTGTTCTCGGTATGGTAGGCGGCAACGCGGACAAAGCCCTGGAAGTCCTGGAGGAGATCACTCCGGAACATATCGCCAGAGCGAAAGAACTTGCCTCCCGGGGGATCTGCACATATTCTCTGGCAGAAAACGTGCCCAATCTCTATATTTCGGCAAAAGCCGTATGCGGCGGACATTATGCCGAGGTGGTGATCGCGCACCAGCATACCAATATCATAAAAATGGAAAAAGACGGGGAAGTCCTCCTGGACAGGACTCAGGAAGCAGAAGAAAAAACAGACGACACCGTGGACAGGTCCCGCCTTACGGTAAAAGATATCCTGGATTTTGCAGATCAGGTCAGAATGGAAGATATCGAAGAGATCATCAGCCGTCAGATCCGGCTTAACACAGCGATCTCCCAGGAAGGGCTGGACAATAATTACGGAGCGCAGATCGGCAAGACGCTGATGCACGTCTGGGGAAAAAGCGCAACCACCCGCGCCTGTGCAAGAGCGGCCGCAGGAAGCGACGCCCGTATGGGCGGCTGTTCCATGCCGGTTGTGATCAATTCCGGAAGCGGCAACCAGGGAATCACGGTTTCTCTTCCTGTGATCGTTTATGCGGAAGAATGGGAAGTGTCAAGGGACAAGCTTTACCGTTCTCTCGTGGTCAGCAACCTGATTGCCGTTCACCAGAAATACTACATAGGAAGCCTGTCCGCCTACTGCGGAGCGGTCAGCGCCGCCTGCGGCGCCGGCGCCGGGATCACCTACATGTACGGCGGCACATATGAACAGGTATCCCTCACTATCATAAATACCCTCGGCAATGTAGGCGGAATTGTCTGCGACGGCGCGAAGCCATCCTGCGCGGCCAAGATCGCCTCCTCCGTGGACGCCGCCCTTATGGCTTTCCATCTCAGCATACAGAACAAAAGCTTTCTGCCCGGCGAAGGCCTCATCAAGGGCGATGTGGAGGAAACCATCAAGAGCATGGGCTATATCGGCAGAGTCGGTATGAAGACAACCGATACGGAGATCCTCAATGTTATGATCGACCGCGTCAATGTGGATCAGTACTGCTGAAGTCCAACCCTTCCCGAAAAGAACCAGATTTTTACATCTGGTTCT
>DWXL01000158.1 GCA_019119235.1 Candidatus Blautia excrementigallinarum
CGTGGAGGGTCCTTATCTCATTGACTGGACAGAGGGCGACGGACGAAATGGTTATGAATTCCTGGGAGGATTCGGTCCGGCGCAGGTGGGGGAAGATATCCGGCCGGGAAAATATGATATTCTGGGAACCAGCGAGGAGGAGTCTCTGACTCTGGTGCTGGAGAATGAAACGAATATAACGGAAATATATATCACCCCGGATGATTATATGACAGGAATCGATTTCAGAGAGGGCGATACCATACGGCTGGAAGACTGCAAAGACGAGGAGGGTGTATACCTTTACGGAGTCCTGGAAGATGCGGAGGAGGAAATCTGACAGATTTCCTCCTGTTTTTTTGGCACGCCCGGCAAGCAGCTGCAAAATATGGCAGAAAAAATGAAATTCCCTCTTTTCTTTCACATGATATTGTGCTATACTCTGTTCTGCAACACCAGATATGGGGAGTTTTGAGACGGAGAGAAAGGTGTGGCATAAGCTTCTCCGTACCGCAGAAACAGGAGAAAACAGGTATGATCTATGTAATTAAGAAAGACGGAACAAGAGAAGAATTTAATCCGCAGAAGATTGTGGCCGCGGTGAACAAGTCGGCGGCGCGTATCCTTTATACATTTTCTCAGGAGGAGAAAGATTTTATCTGCCGCTTTGCGGAAGAGCACGCGGCTTCTCTGGGAAAAGAAGAGATTGAGATTCAGGAGATGCACAACATCGTGGAGGGCGCTCTGGAGCGCGTGAATCCGGCTGTGGCCAAGAGCTACCGGGATTACCGCAATTACAAACTGGATTTTATCCATATGATGGACGACGTATATACCAAGAGCCAGGCGATCCGCTATATCGGCGACAAGAGCAACGCGAATACAGACAGCGCGCTTGTGGCTACCAAGAGGAGCCTGATTTTCAATGAACTGAACAAAGAGCTTTACCGGAAGTTCTTCATGACCCGGAACGAGCTTCAGGCCTGCAAGGACGGTTATATTTATATTCACGACCAGTCCGCCCGTCTCGACACCATGAACTGCTGCCTTTTCGACGTGGCTTCTGTTCTCAAGGGCGGATTCGAAATGGGAAATGTGTGGTACAATGAGCCCAAGACACTGGATACCGCCTTTGATGTTATGGGTGATATCGTGCTCAGTACAGCAGCCCAGCAGTACGGCGGCTTTACTGTGCCGGAGGTGGACAAGATCCTGGCTCCTTACGCGCAGAAGAGTTATGACAAGTATGTACAGGAATTTCTGAAATATTCTGATGAGAACTGGAGAGGCAGAGAAGAGAAGGCGATTGAATACGCTCTCGACAAGGTCCGCAGAGACTTCAATCAGGGATGGCAGGGTATTGAGTATAAACTGAATACAGTGGGATCATCCAGAGGCGATTATCCCTTCGTGACAGTGACTCTCGGACTGGGAACAGGACAGTTTGAGAAGATGTGCAACATCTCTCTTCTTGAGGTACATAAGGGAGGACAGGGTAAGGCGGGCCACAAGAAACCGGTGCTTTTCCCCAAGATCGTATTCCTTTATGACGAGAATCTTCACGGCCCGGGGAAATGCTGCGAGGATGTGTTTGAAGCGGGAGTTGACTGCTCCGCGAAGACCATGTATCCGGACTGGCTTTCTCTTACAGGCAAAGGATATATCGCCAGCATGTACAAGCAGTACGGCAAGGTAATCAGCCCCATGGGATGCAGGGCGTTCTTAAGCCCCTGGTATGAACGTGGCGGAATGAATCCGGCGGATGAGAATGATGTGCCGGTATTTGTGGGACGTTTCAACATCGGTGCCGTCAGCCTTCATCTTCCCATGATCCTGGCGAAGGCGAGAGCGGAGAGCAGGGATTTTTACGAGGTGCTGGATTTCTATCTGGAAATGATCCGCAGCCTCCATATCCGCACCTATGAATATCTGGGGCAGATGAGAGCCTCCACTAATCCCCTTGCGTACTGCGAGGGCGGATTCTACGGCGGACATCTGGATCCCCATGAGAAGATCGGCAAGATCCTGAAGCCCATGACGGCGTCCTTCGGAATTACGGCGCTGAACGAGCTGCAGGAGCTCTATAACGGCAAATCCATCAGAGAGGACGGCCAGTTCGCTCTGGATGTGCTGAAATATATCAACGACAAGGTGAACCAGTTCAAACAGGAGGACGGAAATCTTTACGCGATCTACGGAACGCCGGCAGAGAGCCTATGCGGCCTTCAGGTAGAGCAGTTCCGCAAGATGTACGGAATTGTGGAAGGCGTTTCCGACCGTCCTTATGTGAGCAACAGTTTCCACTGCCATGTGACAGAGGACGTTACTCCCATTGAGAAGCAGGATCTGGAAGGGCGCTTCTGGGAGCTGTGCAACGGCGGCAAGATCCAGTATGTACGTTATCCGGTAAGCTATAATAAAGAAGCAATCCGCACACTTATCCGCAGAGCTATGGATCTGGGATACTATGAGGGTGTGAATCTCTCTCTTGCATACTGTGACGACTGCGGACATGAGGAGCTGGAAATGGATGTGTGTCCGGTATGCGGTTCCAGGAACCTGACGAAGATCGACCGTATGAACGGTTATCTTTCCTACAGCAGAGTTCACGGGGATACCCGTCTGAATGAAGCGAAGATGGCGGAGATCGCCGAGAGAAAATCCATGTAAAACAGCAAACGCATGTTAAATATTGTCTGATTCTTATAAGAACAGCCGAAAGAAAAAGGCTGCTGCACCTGATTATGTGCAGCGGCCTTTTTGGTGGCGATTTTGCCTTTTTGGTGGCGATTCTTGACTTTTCTGGTGTTTCTTGCATTTTCTGGTGTTTGAGGATTTTTTGTTTTCCTTGGTTTATACTGACCATTTGGGGTTCTTCCTGGGCTGTTCTCTGACTTCCTGCGATCCTTTCTATCAATTTCTTGCTGTGAATCTGGCCGGAAAAGAAGAACGCTTAGGTGGAACCATACTATTATGGGGAAGATACGGTTAGAAGAAGGAAACACCATCCGGAACCGTACTACGGCGAAAAAAATACGGTTAGAAAGAGAAAACGCTATCCGGAACCGTACCACAGTGAAAAAAATACGGTTGGAAAGAGGAAATATCAGCCGGAACCGTACTACGGCGAAAAAAATACGGTTAGAAAGAGGAAATGCCAGCTGGAACCGTACCACAGTGAAAAAAATACGGTTGGAAAGAGGAAATCGCCATCCGGAACCGTATTACTGCTGAAAAATCCACCTGAAAAAGAAGAAAAGTCAAAACAGGACAAGTCCTCATGAATAAAGAACTTGTCCTATTCGATCGTGCGCCGCCAGGCACACGGTTCTTATTTTGTTTAATGATCTTTTATTTAATAATCGTACCGGTTTTCTCCCGGTAACCGTCTCTGGCGTGGGGAATATCGGTGATGATTGTCCTTCTTCCCTCGCCTTTGCTTATGAAGGAGAGCCCTGCCTCGATCTTGGGAAGCATGGTTCCTTTCGCAAACTGGTCCTCTTCGATGTAGCGCTTCGCTTCTTCAGGGGTAACAGTTCCGAGGAACTTCTCTTTGTCAGTGCCCTTGTCCAGACTCACCTTCTCCACACTGGTAAGGATCAGAAGGGTGTCTGCGTTCAGTTCTTCCGCCAGAAGCCCACTGGCAAAATCTTTCTCGATAATGGCGCTTGCTCCGTGGAGGTCGATACCCTGTTCCATAACAGGGATTCCGCCGCCGCCGGCTGCGATCACGATCTGTCCTGCTTCTGTAAGTACGCGGACGGTCTCCAGTTCCACGATCTTCTGTGGTTTCGGAGAGGCCAGGATCCTGCGGTACTGCCCGGGAGCCACTTCAGTGACAAAATTACCCTTATCTTCTTCTGATTCGGCTTCTTCGGCGTTCAGAACACGCCCGATGATCTTCTCCGGTTCCGCGAAAGCATCGTCGTAGGGATCGATAACAACCTGGGTCAGAACAGTGGCAACAGGCTTATAAATACCCCGGGAGAGAAGCTCCGCCCGGATGGCGTTCTGAAGGTCATAGCCGATATATCCCTGGCTCATGGCGGAGCATACGGACATCGGTGCAAAAGTATAATCAGGATGCGCTTTCCCGAATTCGTTCATTGCGGTATGGATCATGCCAACCTGGGGACCGTTGCTGTGGGAAATCACAACTCTGGCGCCTTCCTCCACAAGATCGGCAACCGCCCGGGCGGCCTGTCTGGTGGCAAGCTTCTGTTCCGGCAGAGTCGTACCCAGAGCCCTGTGTCCAAGGGCAACTACTACAGTTTTTTCGCTCATAGGGAATCCTCATTTCTTATTCAGTCTAAATAATGCCGGGCAAAACCGTTTCTTCCCGACAATTTTGAATATATTTATTATAAAAGAACAGAGGCGGAAATGCAAGAGAGGAATCAGACGGGGATGCTTTTCCTGAGCTGACCGGCGGAAAACATCAGTCGCTTTCCACCGGGATCAGAATTTCTGTGACGAATTTTGACGTGTCGTTGGTGAGACCGAAATCGATCATAGTGATCTCTCTGGAAAATCCGCTGACTTTGAGACCGTGGGTTTCAATGTATGTTAAAAGCTGTTCATAGTAATGGACAGCTTTTTCGTGTCCGCCCTGGAAACGGAGAGAAGCGCAGTCGGTTTCCGGAAGAACAGAAGTATCTCCCCGGAACCGGTCTTCCTCGTCCAGAAGGATAAAAACAAGATCATAGGGATGAAAACGGTGGCTAATCAG
>DWXL01000159.1 GCA_019119235.1 Candidatus Blautia excrementigallinarum
TTCACATGAGAACGATTCAGAATCAGACTTTTGACGAGGAGCGCGCGCTTTATGGGAGCGACGGTATTATGGTGAAGGACTGCTCCTTCGACGGTCCCGCTGACGGCGAGAGCGCTTTTAAGGAATGCAGGGATGTGCAGGTAGAGCGAAGTTTCTTCAATCTGCGTTATCCCTTCTGGCATGATCACGGTCTTTCCATCCGAAACTGTGAGATGACGGAACTCTGCCGGGCAGCCCTCTGGTATTCAGACCATGTTACCATTGAGAATTCGAAACTTCATGGGATTAAAGCCGTGCGGGAATGCAGGAATATTGCCGTGCGCGGATGCAGTATCATTTCCCCAGAGTTTGGCTGGTCAACGCAGGACGTCAGGATGGAGGACTGTGATGTAGAGAGCGAATATTTCATGATGCGTTCCGCCGGGCTTCAGTTTTATGACGTGAGGATGAAGGGGAAATATTCCTTTCAGTATATAGAAGACGCCATTTTTGAAAACTGTATTTTCGATACCAAAGATGCGTTCTGGCACGCAAAAAACGTCACTGTCCGCAACAGTGTGATAAAGGGCGAGTATCTGGGGTGGTACAGCGAGAATGTCACTTTTGAAAATTGCAGGATCACCGGTACCCAGCCGTTGTGCTACTGTAGGGGGCTGAAACTGAAGAACTGTGAAATGGAAGGCTGTGATCTGGCTTTTGAGCGCAGCATTGTAGAGGCGGACATTACCACACCTGTGACAAGTATTAAAAATCCGCTGTCCGGCAGCAGGATCACCGTGCCGGCAGCAGGTGAGATCATCCGGGACATTGAAGAAGGAACCGGAATCGTGCAGGTGAAAACGGGGAAATCACCTGTTTTTTGTCCTTGCGCATAATTAAGCGTCGCTCTGCCGGGGTCCGCTGCGGAAAATATTACCGTCAGTTTTTTTACTCCGCATTTCTGTTTGGATATTACAAGGAAATTTTACGTGTAAAGAATTTCCTGGAGGAATAGCAGGAATAATACTGGCATGGAGTAATGGGAAAATCAACATATCCGTTGAAGCCGGTTTCTTCCCCATACTCTGCCATCTCAAGCTGATAGAGTACAAAGGGTTGTCACACTGTATTGCCGGTGTGACAGCCCTTTGTTGTAATTCGGAAAAAGGACAGCCTCTTTCTGTGAAAATAAAGTGAACCAGTATTTGCTATTTGCCCGGATCTGGTTTAAAATAGAAGAATATGAATATAAATGTAAATGTGAAAAAAACGACGGTTGACATCATGGAGGACTGAAGTGGAGAAAAAGAAAAAATTTATTATAAATGTTGTGTTTTATGCAATGATACTGATCCTTGTATGGGCCGGGGTCAAATACCTCATAATGCCGATGATGCCGTTTATCATTGCTTTTCTGGTGGCGGCGCTTCTGCAGATACCTGTGAGAAAAACGAAGCTGTCAGGAAAACGTAAGAAAGCGGCGTCCATCATTGCCTGCGTGATTTTCTATGGGATCCTGTTCCTTCTGGCAACGTGGGCAGGAGTGAAACTTCTGGACGGTCTGGAAGGTCTGATCCGGAGGGTTCCCTACCTGTATAACACCACCATCGTGCCGGTGTTCGAGACCATAGCCGACTATCTGGATAAGTCCATGACCTCCGTGCCTCCGGCTATCGCCCAGACCATAGAGGATTCCTTTGAACAGATGACCCGGAATCTGGGAAGCTATGTTTCCAGTTTTTCGGTGCTGGTAGTGCAGCTTATATCCGGCGGGCTCAGCGAGGTGCCCGGATTTGTGATCAGACTGGTGATCACTGTAGTGGCGACCTTCTTTTTTGCCGGCGACTATGACGGGATCATTGCCTTTTTCCGCAGATTCCTTACGCCGGGACAGGAAGGGCTGGTGCGTAAGGCACAGTCTTATGTGAAGAATGTGCTTTTCATCTATCTGCGCTCCTACAGCCTTCTGTTCCTGATAACCTTCGGGGAACTGTGCCTGGGGCTTCTGATCATGGGAATTCCCTATCCGGTGCTCATTGGACTGGGGATCGCTGTATTTGATATTCTGCCGGTGCTGGGGACAGGTGGTATCCTGCTTCCCTGGGCGGCGATTCTGCTGATCATGAAGAATCACGGACTTGCCTTCGGCATCCTTCTCCTCTACCTGGTGATCCTGGTGGTGAGGAATATGCTGGAGCCCAGGATTGTGGGCAAACAGATCGGGCTTCATCCGCTGGCTACGCTGGCGGCGCTGTTCCTGGGACTGAAGCTTTTGGGGCTTGCGGGACTTATTATTTTCCCCGTTGCCCTGACTGTGGTCGTAAACTTTACGAAAGAAGAACTGAAAGCAAAGATTTAAAAGCAAAGATTAAAAAGGGGTGAGACAGTCTGAACAGACAGGAAATCTATAAATATCTCTCGGAACACCGAGACAGGAAGAATATTCTGGCTACAGTAACAGAAGGGAAAGGAACCGGCGCGCGGTTCCTTTTCTCAGAAGGAGAAGAAATCGGAGAGACAGAGAGCGGCCTGCTTTCTGAGACGGAAAAGGCGCGTCTGGCGGCCAGAGAAGAAAGCGGGCTGGTGGAAACGGACGGAAAGCGGATTTTTGTGGAACATCTGCAGCAGCCGGCCCGTCTGGTAATCTGCGGAGGCGGACATGTGGCCCAGCAGACTGCGTTTCTGGCGGGGAGGACGGGCTTTCATGTCACAGCTCTGGAGGACAGGCCTTTTTTTGCAGACGCTATGAGAATGGCAGGCGCGGATCAGGTGATCTGTGACAGTTTTGAGAACGCCCTTGAAGAGATTTCCGGAAGCAGGAACACGTATTTTCTGGTGCTTACCAGAGGACACAGATACGACGGGATCTGCCTTAAATCCATTCTTCAGAAAGAAAGAGCGTATACCGGGATGATGTCAAGCCACGGAAGAGCCGCGGCAATGCGCCGGCAGCTGAAGGAAGAGGGGATCCCGGAAGATGTTCTGAACGCGGTCCATTCTCCGGTAGGGCTTTCCATTCACGCGGAGACGCCCCAGGAGATCGCGGTTTCCATAACGGCGGAGCTGATACAGGAAAAGAACCGTTTCAGGAAAAGCACGGGATATGACGACGAACTGCTTGCTTTTCTTACAGGTGAAAAGAATCCGGACGGGAAGATCGCGCTGGCGACGATCGTTGACCGCAGGGGATCCGCACCTCGGGAGATTGGAACAAAAATGGCGGTGCTTCCGGACGGCCGGCTTATCGGAACTATCGGTGGCGGCTGTATGGAGAGCCGGGTCATGCACCAGTGCCTTCGCATCCTGAAAGAAGCGGATCCCCGTCCCCGTCTCACGGAAGAAATCCTTACCGGAGAGGAAGCAGGGGAAGAAGGGCTTGTCTGCGGCGGAAGGATACAGGTTTTCCTGGAGGTTCTTTGAAACGGATAGGTCCGGGGAAATCAGAGGAGGAGAATAAGGATGAAACGATCAGAAATCAATAAAGCAATCAAAGACATGGAAGCATTGATTAAAAAACACGGATTTGAGACTCCCCCGTTCTGCAGCTGGACGCCGGAGGAGTGGAAGACAAAGAATCACGAATATGACGAGATCCGCGACAACATGCTGGGATGGGATATTACAGACTATGGGCTGGGTAAATTTGACGAGGTCGGTTTTGCCCTGATCACTATCCGGAACGGAAATGCAAAAGACGACAGATATACGAAGCCCTATGCGGAGAAACTCCTGATGGTCAATGAAGGTCAGATGGCTCCCATGCACTTCCACTGGAACAAGATGGAAGACATTATCAACCGTGGCGGCGGAAACGTCCTGATCACTGTATATAATTCCACAGAAGACGGACAGTTCGCGGATACTGATGTGACAGTACACAGCGACGGCCGTACATACACTGTACCGGCAGGAACCCGCGTAAGACTGACTCCGGGCGAGAGCATTACGATCCAGCCA
The DNA here is from genome assembly GCA_019119235.1 of Candidatus Blautia excrementigallinarum. Classification (GTDB taxonomy): domain Bacteria; phylum Bacillota; class Clostridia; order Lachnospirales; family Lachnospiraceae; genus Blautia_A; species Blautia_A excrementigallinarum. Next base: position 3,937 of record DWXL01000159.1, read on the forward strand.
TATCTTTATCACGATTTCCATGTGGAAGAAGGTACAGGGGCGATTCTGCTGGGCGAAGTATCCATGTGCAACGACGATGAGAACGACAACCGTTTCTACGAGCCCATTGGAAGATTTCCGACGATCGAGGAAGACGAGCCAGCGTACCGTCTGCTCTGCAACGAGTATCCGAAGGCAGAAAAAGAAGCACGGAAGCTCCCGTCCTCTGAAATTTAATATTATAAAGAAACGGAAAGTAAATAATACAATTATGTCTGAAAGTGTGTTATAATAAAACTGTTTTTAAGGTGCATAAATGAATGGAGGACAGGACTATGAAAAAAAGAAGTATACTCACTGCCTTACTCTGCAGTGTGTGTCTCACTGTAGGAGGCGCTGTACCGGCTATGGCGGATGCTTCCAGAGTAGTGACACTGGGAGCGGATTTGACTCAGGATCAGAAGAATACAATGATGCAGTACTTTAAGGCGAACGCCAGCGAAGTGCAGATCCTTACCGTTACCAATGCGGATGAGAGAGAGTATCTCGGTAATTATATTCCGCTGGAGCAGATCGGAACAAGAACCTTAAGCTGTGCCTATGTTAAGCCGACGCAGTCCGGCGGCATTAAAGTAAGAACGGCAAATCTCAATTATGTAACAGGAAAGATGATCGCGAACGCTCTTTCCACCGCGGGAATTTCCAACTGCGAAGCGGTTGCGGCATGCCCCTATGAAGTGTCCGGTACAGGAGCCCTGACAGGAGTTATGATGGCCTACGAGACAGCTGTAGGACAGAAACTGGATACAGAGAAAAAAGATCTGGCAACGAAAGAGGTTGTGGTAACAGGAAATCTTGCCCAGCAGGTGGGCGAAGACAACGCTACCAACATCATCAACCAGGCGAAGCTTCAGATCATCGGCGAGAATGTGCAGAATGCGGACGAGATCTATAATATTGTCAATAACATCGCTGTAGAGAATAACGTGAATTTCAGCGAAGAAGAGATGAATGCGATCGTTTCCCTGCTTCAGCAGATCGCGCAGCAGAGTTATGACATTGAACAGATGAAGAATACCCTGGAGGAGATCCAGGAGAGCATGGACAAGGAAGACGAGGTTCAGGCAACTGAGACACCGGCTCCTGAAGAGGGAGAAGGCACAGAGTCCGGAGATGACACAGAGGATGTTGAGAATACAGAGGATACGGAAGATACCGAAGGCGACGGCGAGGATATCACAGAGACTGTAGATCCTTCTGTTCTCGGGGATGATGTGAAACAGAGCTCCACAGAGGATCCCAGCCTTGCAGAAGAGACCATGGGCGACACTCCGATAGAAGAAGGCGGAGAGACTTCTGAGAATGAGACCGGAATTCCCGAAGGCGAAACTTATGTAGAAGGCGGGGAGACACCGGAAGCATCTGCGGAAGGAACCGAGAGCATCCCGGAAGGCGATGTCTATGAGGAAGGCGCGGAGACGCCGGAAGCATCTGCCGAAGGAACCGAGAGCATTCCGGAAGGCGACGTTTATGAGGAGGGCGCGGAGACACCCGAGGCATCCACGGAAGGAACTGAGAGTATTCCGGAAGGCGACGTCTATGAGGAAGGCGCAGGAACAGAGATTCCGGAAGCATCTGCAGATGAAGGCATTGTAATGGAGACACCGGAGGCAGCGGACGACGGAACCGTAGTGGATCCGTCTGTACCGGAGGAGACAGTTCCCGAAGCATCCACAGAGACAGGAGCAGACAATTCTGTAAGTCTGGATTCCCTCAGTGAGGAGGCAAGAACCCGGTATGAAACTACCCAGAACTTCTGCAAAGGAGAATATGAGGGAGACGCGGCGGCTCTCCAGACTGCAACAGGAGATCCGGCGGCAGCGGCATCTGTAACTCTTGACACCACAGCTGATCCTGCAGTGGGCACATCTCTTTCCCAGAAGGTGCTGGACGCTTACCTTACTGTTCTGAACGACGGCGGAATGTCCTATGTTCCTGACGGAACAGAGACATATATGTCTGCGGAGCTGAATATGGTCAACTCAGAGATGAAGAAGATTTTCAGTATCGACGCGGAACCGGCGGCGGACGATCTTCTTGCGGCACAGACTCCGGAAGTAAGACAGGGATTGTATGACGATACTATGAAGTTCTTTGCTGAGCTTTACGGAGAAGGTACTTCTGCGGATGCGGCAGAGGCTGCACCGGCTGAAGAGGCTTATACAGAAGAAGTTTATACGGAAGAAGGAACCGGTGAGCAGGTAGTTTATTAAGCTCATTCCGGCAATTTCATATAGTATATTTATAAGTGAGGGGAGACGGAAGTCTCCCCTTTTACGCGTGAAATTTCTGTGTCTTTGCGGAAATAGTGGAAAACAGATGGCAACTGTGCTAGAATAAATGGAAGATGCCGCGATCAGAGAGAGGAGATTAGACATGAGTTTGGCTGTGGTAACGCTGAAGAAGGGGGAAGGCCGTCTTCTGAAAGCGGGAGGTATGTGGATCTTTGACAATGAGATCGCCTCTGTCATGGGAAGTTTTGTTAATGGTGATATTGTACTGGTAAGAGACTTCGACGGATATTCGATGGGGAAGGGATTTATTAATACCAGTTCCAGGATCACGGTACGAATGCTCACCAGAGATGAGAATCAGAAGATTGACAGCTGTTTTCTTGAGGAACGGGTGAGGAACGCCTGGGAATACCGCAAAAAGGTAACGGACACAGGCAGCTGCCGTCTGATCTTCGGAGAAGCTGATTTTCTTCCCGGACTTGTGGTGGACAAATTCTCAGATGTACTTGTGGTACAGTCCCTGGCGCTGGGGATCGACCGGCTGAAAATGGAAATTCTTGGGATCCTTAAGAAGGTTCTTCTGGAGGACGGGATCTGTATCTGCGGGATTTACGAGAGAAGTGATGTGAAGGTTCGCCGGCAGGAGGGGATGGAACTGTATAAAGGATTTATCGGACCGGAATTTCCTACGCTTGTTCAGATTGAAGAAAACGGAGTGAAATACCAGGTGGATGTCCGTGACGGACAGAAGACAGGATTCTTTCTGGATCAGAAATACAACCGTCTGGCAATACAGAAGCTCTGCCGGGGCGGAAAAGTTCTGGACTGTTTTACCCATACAGGTTCATTTGCCCTGAATGCGGGAATCGCAGGAGCCAGAGAAGTGCTGGGCGTGGACGCCTCGCAGCTGGCGGTGGATCAGGCTGAGAGTAATGCCCGTCTGAACCATCTGGAGGACAGGGTGAAATTCCTCTGCGCGGATGTTTTTGAGCTTCTTCCGGAACTGGAAGAGAAAGGCGAGACATATGATGTGGTGATCCTTGATCCGCCTGCTTTTACCAAGTCCAGAAGTTCAGTGAAGAATGCGGTGCGGGGATACCGGGAGATCAATCTGAGAGCTATGAAGCTGGTGAAGGAGGGCGGATTCCTCGCGACCTGCTCCTGTTCCCATTTCATGGATTATGAGCTTTTTACGAAAACCATCGCCCAGGCGGCGGGAAATGCCCATAAGCGTCTCAGACAGGTGGAGTACAGGACACAGGCGCCGGATCATCCCATATTATGGGCGGCGTACGAATCCTACTATCTTAAATTTTATATTTTCCAGGTATGTACAGACAGATAAGCAGCAATACAGGAGTGATTATTTAAATGGGAGAAAAATTTCTGAAATTTATGGAAGGCCGGTATGGAGTTGACGCATTTGCGCGGTTTACAATGATAGTCGCGCTGGCGTGTATTGTGATCTCGATATTCTTTCCTGGAAGAAGCGCGGTGGGCGCTCTTTTGAATACGGTTGGCCTTATTGCTATCATTTACACTTATTTCAGGATGTTTTCCCGGAATATCCAGAAGAGATACCGCGAAAATGAAAAGTATCTTTCCATGACGTCCGGGATCCGGCAGAGACTCCGCCGGGAAAAAAATATTATGCAGCAGCGCAGGACACATCACATATATACATGTCCCAGCTGCGGTCAGAAGATCAGGATCCCCAGAGGCAAAGGGCGTATCGAGATCGACTGTCCGAAATGTCATACGAAATTTATTAAAAACAGCTGACCGGCGGAAAGACTTTGCGGACAGCGGAAAGCGGTGGATTTATGTTTGGTTATGTGGTAATGAACAAGCCGGAAATAAAATTCAAAGATTTTGATCTGTACCGTGCTTTCTACTGCGGACTCTGCCGGGAACTTCGGGAACGGTACGGAATCCCGGGACAGATCACGCTGACATATGATATGACTTTTGTGATCCTTCTTCTCAGCGGACTTTATGAGCCGCCCACATACAGGGGAACCACACGCTGCATTATGCATCCTGTAAGGAAACAGGCAGTCAGGAAGAACGAGATCACAGAGTATGCGGCAGATATGAATGTTTTTCTGGCGTATTATAAATGCCTGGATGACTGGCAGGACGACAGAAAAGTCATCAGACTTGCCATGGCGAAGCTTCTGGAGAGAGACGACCGGAAAGCGGAGACTGCTTTCAGAAATAAAACCGCCCGTGTGGTAAAACTTCTGAAAGAGCTTTCGGCCATGGAGAAAGCCGGAGAAAAAGACCTTGATAAAATGGCGGGGTGTTTCGGCAGGATCATGGAAGAGATTTTTGCATACAAAGAAGACGCCTGGGAGGCCGGGCTCCGGCGCATGGGTTTCTATCTGGGCAAGTTTATCTATATTATGGACGCCTATGAGGATGTGGAGAAGGATGTGGAAAAAGGAAATTACAATCCTTTTTCTGAAGATTATATAATGGAAGGGTTTCAGGAACGGGTGCAGAATATTCTGATCATGATGATGTCCGAGGCCTGCAGGGAGTTCGAGAAACTTCCTATTATTAAATATGCGGATATACTCCGCAATATTCTGTACTCCGGCGTATGGTGCCGCTTTGAGGCGGTTTCTAAGAAACGGAAGGAAGAGCGGGAGAAAAAATAATATGACTGATCCATACAGCGTTCTGGGCGTGTCGAGAGACGCGTCGGACGAAGAAATAAAAAAAGCATACAGACGGCTCAGCAGAAAGTATCATCCGGATGCCAATATCAACAATCCGAATAAGGCACAGGCGGAAGAGAAATTTAAAGAAGTTCAGCAGGCGTACGACCAGATCATGAAGGAGCGGGAATACGGTTCTTCATACGAAGGCTACGGCGGTTTTGGAAATTACGGCGGGTTCGGCGGCCAGACACGGAGCGGCTATCAGGATGAGGAGGCGATCCGGAGACAGGCGGCGGCCAACTATATCCAGAGCGGTTATTACCGGGAGGCAATGAATGTGCTGTCCGCTCTGCAGCAGCGAAACGGCCAGTGGTATTACCTTTCAGCTGTGGCCAACATGGGACTTGGCAATAATATGAATGCCCTGAACGATATCCGGGAGGCTGTCCGTCTGGAACCGGATAATATGCAGTACCGGGCGATGCTCCAGCGTATGGAGGGCGGCGGTACATGGTACCAGGAACAGCAGAATCCTTTCGGCGGAATGCCGGTAAGCGACGACAGTCTCTGCCTGAAACTCTGCCTTGCAAATATGGCCTGCAGCGTCTGCTGTCCCGGAAGCGGGATACTCTGCTGCTGACAGGCGTAAGTATGAGGCGGAATGTTTTCCGGTGTGGAGAATATCAAACAGAAATATCAAGTAAGAAGAAGGAGAGAAGAAATGAGTATACGAATTGGAATTATGGGTTATGGAAATCTTGGAAGGGGTGTGGAATGTGCCATTAAGCATAATCCGGACATGGAACTTGTGGCTGTATTTACACGCCGCGATCCGGAGACACTTAAGATTCTTACAGAGACTGCCGGCGTTTACCGTGCGCAGGATGCGGAAAAAATGAAAGACAAGATCGATGTGCTGATCCTCTGCGGGGGCAGCGCCACAGATCTTCCGGTACAGACTCCGAAATATGCCCAGTGGTTTAATGTAGTGGACAGCTTTGATACTCACGCCAGGATTCCGGAGCATTTCGATGATGTGGATCGTGCTGCGGCAGAAAGCGGACATGTAGGCATTATCTCCGTAGGCTGGGATCCCGGAATGTTCTCTCTGAACAGAATGTATGCCAATGCGATTCTCACCAACGGCAAAGATTATACTTTCTGGGGCAAAGGCGTAAGCCAGGGTCATTCCGACGCTATCCGCAGGATTGAAGGAGTGAAGGATGGCAAACAGTATACGATCCCTGTGGAGGCGGCTCTGGAGGCGGTGCGCCGGGGCGAGGATCCCGAACTGACCACAAGACAGAAACATACAAGAGAATGTTTTGTTGTTGCGGAAGAGGGAGCGGATCTTGCCCGCATCGAGCAGGAGATCAAGACGATGCCCAACTATTTCGACGAATACGATACCACTGTTCATTTTATCTCTGAAGAGGAACTGAAACGCGACTACAGCGGTATTCCCCACGGTGGATTTGTGATCCGTACCGGCAGTACAGGGTGGAATGATGAGAACCGTCATGTGATCGAATACAGCCTGAAGCTGGATTCCAATCCGGAATTTACTTCTTCCGTGATCGTTGCCTATGCCCGCGCCGCCTGGAGGATGAGCCAGGAAGGACAGACAGGATGTAAGACCGTATTTGATGTGCCGCCGGCATATCTCAGCGCGCTGGACGGCGCGGAACTCCGCAGACATCTGTTATAATAACGCCGGGGTCAAAGAGAACTGCATAAATCAGCCTGAAAAGTGAAGGATACTGTCCTTCACTTTTTTACTTGTTTCGTTTACAATAAAAATATTGACGGCAGGAAAAACATGAGATATAATACCTACATACTATTGTAACAAGATTGTAAAAAATAGAGACAAAAAGTAACAGATTGCAATCAGGAAGAGGATGGATATGGGAAAGGTAAGAAGAAACTGGAAATTCTGGGGGATTCTTCTGGGTCTTATGATTTTTGCTATTGGATTCACAGTGCAGGCGACTACTGTGGAGACGAAAGCGGCGACCACAGGCTTCCGTACGATAAACGGGAAAACCTACTATTATAAAGACGGAAAGCGTGTGACAGGATGGCTTACTCTTGGCGGGAAGAAATATTATCTGAATACCCGTACAGGCGTCCTGTACAAAGGATGGTACAAGATTTCCGGCGGAAGATGCCGTTATTTCGATCCTCAGACAGGAGCCATGCGCACCGGTCTGCAGAAGATCAGCGGCAAGTCTTATTATTTTGACGGAAATACAGGCTGGGCGAAGACAGGATTTCTCAGGGCCGCAAACGGCAACACCAGATATTTCCAGCCGAATACTTACGTGATGGCCACCGGATGGATGCGGAATAGTAAGAATCAGAGGTGGTATTTCCACCCAACCACAGGCGTCATGTACAAAGGCCTGAAGAAGGTGGGCAATTATTACTATTATTTTGACGGAAGCACGGGAGCTGCCAAAAGCGGTTTCCTTACGGCTGCCAACGGGAATACCCGATACTTCCGGGGCGGCACTTACATAATGGCGACAGGCTGGCTTACTTCCAGGGATCAGACCCAGAGGCGTTATTTCACAAGCGCCGGCGTAATGCTGAAGGGTCTCCGTACCGTGGCGGGCAGGGTGTATTACTTCAATACCAGCACCGGAGTGGCGGCGACGGGCTGGCTTCAGGACAGCCAGGGAAGGAAACGTTATTTTGATCCCGACACCGCGGTGATGGTTACCGGAACCAGGGTGATCGACGGAGTGGAGTATACTTTCAAGTCGGACGGATGGCTGGTCGTTCCGGAGAACGATGATTCGTCAAACAGCGGAACTGCATCTGACAATGATGCAGCAATCAGGCCCACGACGCCTACAGGAACACGGACTATTAAGAATTATCTTCTGGGCGCCATGCAGCCGGTAGGCCGGGCTCTCTATGTATGGGGCGGCGGCTGGAACGATTCCACCAGAAAGGGTGTGAGTCCCACTTGGGTGTCATGGTACAACAGTCAGAACAGCAGCTATGATTACAAGAATTATGATGACCTCAGTGTGGCCAACCGAGCCAAAGGTCTTGACTGCTCCGGTTTCGTAGGCTGGGCGGCATATCAGGTAATGCATACGTCCTCCGGACAGGGCGGCGGCTATACGGTGGTATCC
>DWXL01000160.1 GCA_019119235.1 Candidatus Blautia excrementigallinarum
CAGATGAGCAGCTTCTGGTGCTGCCGGCGGTATGTGAGGGATGAAGTGGTGAAGTATGACGGATATAACACCTTTCTCCAGGTGCTGTTTTTCCGTACTTCCCACAATATTGCAAATATAGAGATCGAACATTTTGAGAGAGAGGTGGGAACCTCCAACTATAATTTCCGGAAAGGACTGAAACTGTTTCTTTCCTGCCTGAATTTTACCGTAATTCCTTTAAGGGCGGCCACACTTTTCGGAACGCTTTTTTCCGCGGCGGGACTGATCGGCGCGGTGGTTGTTTTTGTGCGGAAGCTTCTGGATCCGTCCGTGGCCATCGGATGGTCCTCACTGATGTGCGCCATGCTGGCCCTGTTTGGAATTACTTTTCTGATGCTGGGAATCGTAGGAGAATATCTGGGTAAGCTGATGCTGAACATCAACAGGACTCCCCAGTATGTGATCCGTGACAAGGAGAATATAGATGAAGATTGATTTTAACAGACCCGCGATCGTGGGAAAGGAACTGGAATATATAAAAGACGCCGTAGACCAGGGGATGCTCTGCGGGGATGGCAAATATACAAAACTGTGTTCGTCATGGATGAAAGAACGTTTCCATGTGAATCAGGTATTTCTGACGACTTCCTGTACCCATGCACTGGAAATGGCGGCTTATCTCTGCGATATCCATCCGGGAGACGAGGTGATCATGCCTTCTTATACCTTTGTTTCCACGGCCGACGCCTTTGTTCTCAGAGGGGCGAAGATCGTGTTTGTGGATATCCGGCCGGATACCATGAATATAGACGAGAAGCTGATCGAACAGGCGGTCACAGAAAAAACAAAGGCGATCGTTCCTGTACACTACGCCGGCGTGGCCTGCGAGATGGATACGATCATGGAGATTGCCCGGAAGTACGATCTGAAAGTGGTGGAAGACGCGGCGCAGGGAGTGGAAGCATATTATCACGGAAAAGCGCTGGGAACCATCGGGGATTTCGGATGCTACAGCTTCCATGAGACGAAGAATTATACTATGGGGGAAGGCGGAGCCCTTGTTTTCCAGGATAACTCTTTCCAGGAAAAAGCGGAGATCCTCCGGGAAAAAGGAACCGACAGAAGCAAGTTCTTCCGGGGCCAGGTGGACAAGTACCGCTGGATCGACTACGGTTCCTCCTATCTGCCGAGCGAGATGAACGCGGCTTATCTTTACGCCCAGCTGGAAGAATGTGAGAAGATCAACAGGAAGCGTCACCAGATTTATGATTACTATCACCGGCATCTGGCACCCCTGGAAGAGGCGGGGCTGATTGAGAGGCCTTTTGTGCCGGAAGGGATCGAGCATAACGCCCATATGTACTATATCAAGGTGAAGGATCTGGAGACGAGGACAGGCCTGATCGCCTATCTGAAAGAAAACGGTATTTACAGCGCGTTCCACTATGTACCCCTTCACAGTTCTCCCGCGGGAATGAAGTTCGGAAGATTCAGCGGAGAGGACGTTTATACAACACGGGAAAGCGAGAGGCTTGTGCGGCTTCCCATGTTCTACAATCTTCCGATGAGCGATGTGGAATATATAGTGAAAAAGATACTTGAGTTTAGGTTTTAACGGAGGAAAGAAGAATGCTTGGAAAATTATGGAAGGCAGCGGCGGTATCGCTGACGCTGATTCTGACCTCATCGGTGACGGTGGGGGCGGTGACTGTGAATTTCGGAACGGCAGCGGCAGTGGCGACGGATAATATTCAGAACTGGCCGGCAGCGCCGGCTACAGTGTCCGAGACAGCCGTGCTGATAGACGCGGATACAGGAGCTGTCCTTTATGACAAAGGCATGGACGAGTACCGTTTTCCGGCGAGTACAACGAAACTGATGACGCTTCTGGTAGCTGTGGAAAACGCGTCTCCGAGGGCGCAGGTTACCTTTACCGAAACAGGAGTGCGTGATGTGACCTGGGACAGCAGCAATATCGGTATGCAGCTGGGCGAGACGATCACCATGAAGGACTGCTGGTACGCGGCTATTATTGAGTCTGCCAACGAGGTCTGCGCCCAGATCGCGGAGACAGTAGGCGGTACGGAAGCAGAGTTTATCAATATGATGAACGCGAAGGCGAAAGAGCTGGGCTGTACGAGAACTCATTTTGCCAATGCAGGCGGCCTTCCGGACGCCAACCATTATACAACCGCACACGATCTGGCGAAGATCATGCGTGCCGGACTGCAGAACGCCAGATTCCGCAAAGTGGTGGGAGCGGTAAACTATACGATCCCGGCTACGAATATGAGCGCTGCCAGAGGAATGCACACCCATATGCCCCTGATGGCAAAGGAGTCCAATCTTTATTACGAGGGATGCATCGGCGGAAAGACAGGCTCTACACAGGACGCCGGGCATACGCTGGTGGCGGCTGCCGAGAGAAACGGGCGGACATATATCGCGGTGACGCTGCGTACCCAGGATCTGGGCCAGAACTGCAATGACACCATCGCGCTTTTTGACTATGCCTTTAATAACTTTGATTCCATAGACGTAAACGGAGTGAAGATGACGGTACCCAAAGGCGTTACCGCCGCGGATCTTACCACGCAGTCGTTCGAAAGAAACGGAAATACCTTTAACCAGTATTATTATAACGGTCAGTTTGTGGGATACGCGCCTGCCGCTGCCGCAGCGACGCCCACAGCGGCGGTGACGGCCGCCGCGGAGACTGTCTCCCCGGAAGGAGAAACACAGGCTGCCGACGGGACTGTCCAGACAGCGGAAACCGGAGAAACATCCGGATTACAGGAAATGCAGGGGACAGAAAGCGCAGTTCAGAATGCAGAAGAGGAGCAGGAAGGCCTTTCCGATACAGCGAAGCATCTTCTCATTGCCGGAGGGTGCATGGGAGTTCTTCTGATCATTCTTCTGATCGCGCTCTACATCAAAAACGGTTGATAAAAATACAGAAAGCAGCGCGCCGGCAGGGCGCGGCAAGGAGGAATTTATGAAGGGAATCATACTGGCGGGAGGATCAGGAACAAGATTATATCCGCTTACAAAAGCTATTTCAAAACAGATCATGCCGGTGTACGATAAGCCGATGATCTATTATCCGTTATCTACACTGATGCTTGCAGGGATCCGGGAAGTGCTGATCATTTCCACTCCAAGGGATCTCCCGGTGTTCCGTGATCTTCTTGAGGACGGAAGCCAGCTGGGAATGAAATTCGAATACGCAGTGCAGGAGCAGCCCAGAGGTCTGGCTGACGCCTTTATTATCGGGGCGGACTTTATAGGTTCCGATTCCGTTGCGCTTGTTCTGGGCGACAATATTTTTTACGGACAGAGTTTTACCCGCGTGCTGCGCAGTGTACATGACCGCACGGAGAACGAGAAGGGCGCCACGATTTTTGGGTATTATGTAAGAGATCCCAGGGAATACGGCGTAGTGGAATTCGATGAAAATGGAAAAGCCCTTTCCATTGAGGAGAAACCGGAGCATCCGAAGTCAAACTATGCGGTTCCGGGACTCTACTTCTACGATAACGACGTGGTGGAGATCGCGAAGAATGTGAAGCCGTCTGCAAGAGGCGAGATCGAGATCACCAGTATCAACAACGAATATCTGAGAAGAGGAACCCTGAAGGTGGAAACTCTGGGAAGGGGATTCGCATGGCTGGATACCGGAAATCACGATTCCCTTCTGGACGCGGCGGATTTCGTGGCGGCGTTCCAGAAACGCCAGGGACTGTATATTTCCTGTATTGAGGAGATTGCCTACAAGCGCGGCTTTATTACGAAAGAACAGCTTGTGGAACTGGCGCAGCCTCTTCTTAAGACTGCATACGGCAAATATCTGATCGAGATCGCGGAGGGATTATAAAATGGGAAAGATTACGGTGGAAACCTGTCATATCGAGGGGCTGAAAGTGATCACGCCCCAGGTGTTCGGCGATGAGCGCGGATACTTTATGGAGACGTACAATTACAATGATTATAAAGCGGCGGGGATCGATATGGAGTTTGTCCAGGACAATCAGTCCAGCTCAAGGAAAGGAGTCCTGCGCGGACTGCATTTCCAGATCAATTATCCCCAGGATAAACTGGTCCGTGTTGTCAGTGGCGAGGTGTTTGACGTTGCGGTGGACTTAAGGGAAGGTTCTCCCACATACGGTCAGTGGTACGGGGTTCTTCTCTCCGCGGAAAACAAAAAACAGTTTTTCATTCCCAAGAATTTCGCCCACGGTTTTCTGGTGCTTTCGGATTCTGCGGAATTCGCCTATAAGTGTACGGATTTTTATCATCCCAACGACGAGGGCGGGCTTGCCTACAACGATCCGGATATCGGCGTGGAATGGCCAATACCGGAAGGCATGTCACTGATCATGTCCGAGAAGGATCAGAAATGGGGAAGCTTTCAGGAATTCAGCAAAAACAGGGGTAAAAAGGATTGAGAAAAGAAGCGTCCCTGCCGGTGGAACTCTACCGGAACCGCCGGCTGGTGTTTTCACTTGCGAAAAACGACTTTAAAACAAAATACGCAGGTTCGTATTTCGGAACGGTCTGGGCGTTTATCCAGCCCATCGTGACAATCTGTGTCTACTGGTTTGTCTTCGGACTGGCTCTCCGGAACAGCGCGGACAGAGGGGTGCCTTTTGTACTGTGGCTGGTGGCCGGACTGGTCCCCTGGTTCTTTATCCAGGAAGGACTTACCGGAGGCACGGCGTCTCTTCTGGAGTACAATTATCTGGTCAAAAAAGTAGTGTTCAATATCCGCATCCTTCCGGTGGTGAAGGTATTTTCGGCAGTATTTGTGCACTGCTTTTTCATAGTGATCATTCTGGTGATCTATACCTGTATGGGATATCCGCCGGATCTTTATGCCCTGCAGCTGATCTACTACAGTTTCTGTACGTTTATGCTGATCCTGGGGATCACTTATCTTACAAGTTCTGTGGTGGTGTTTTTCCGGGATCTCATGCAGATGATCAATATCGCCCTGCAGGTGGGGGTATGGGTGACTCCTATTATGTGGAATTTCAGCGATCTGGGACTGACCGGCATACTGACGACGATCCTGAAGCTGAATCCTGTTTTTTATATTGTGCAGGGCTACCGGGATTCCCTTATCGATAAGGTGGGGATCTGGGAGCATCCGGTCCTTACCGCGTATTTCTGGGCGTTCACGGTGATCGTCTTTATTCTGGGAACCAGACTGTTTAAAAAACTTCAGGTACATTTTGCCGATGTACTGTAAACGGAGAGGAAAATGAACGAATTTGCGATTCGGGTAAAGCATCTGGAAAAGATGTACAAATTATATAACAAGCCTTCTGACAGACTGAGGGAGACGCTCGGGCTCCGGGTTCCGGTAAAAGAGCATTACGCCCTTAAAGACGTAAGTTTCGATGTGAAACGGGGAGAAACCGTGGGGATCATCGGCACCAACGGTTCCGGGAAATCCACGATCCTCAAGATCATCACCGGCGTACTAAATCCCACAAAAGGCGAAGTGGAAGTGGACGGGAGGATTTCCGCCCTTCTGGAGCTGGGCGCGGGATTCAATATGGAATATTCCGGGATTGAGAATGTGTATCTGAACGGCACCATGATGGGATTTTCCAGAGAGGAGATCGACGCCAGGCTTCAGGATATCCTGGACTTCGCGGATATCGGAGACTTCGTCTATCAGCCGGTGAAATCCTATTCCAGCGGTATGTTTGTCCGTCTGGCTTTCGCCGTGGCGATCAATATCGACCCCGAGATCCTTATCGTGGATGAGGCCCTTTCGGTGGGGGACGTGTTCTTCCAGGCGAAATGTTACCGGAAGTTTGAGGAATTCAAAGCCCAGGGCAGGACGATCCTGTTCGTCAGCCACGATCTCAGCAGTATCGCCCGTTACTGCGACAGGGTGATCCTCCTGAATAAAGGCGTGAAGCTGGAGGAGGGTTCCCCCAAACAGATGGTGGATATGTACAAGCAGCTTCTGGTGGGCCAGGATCCGGCGAAGGCGGAGGAAGAGAAGCCTGCCGGACAGCCCAGGGAGAACTGGAATAGCCAGTTCCAGGTGAATCCCGATATGCTGGAGTACGGGAGCAGGCTGGCGGAGATCGTTGATTTTGCGGTTCTGGACGAGAAGGGAAGATGCACCAACACCATAGAGAAGGGAAGCACCTTTAAGATCAGGATGAAAGTGGCGTTCCGGGAGACGATTCAGGAGCCGATCATGGCTTTTACCTTTAAAGACATCAAGGGGACGGAGATCACGGGAACGAATACACTTTTTGAAAAAGCGGCGGTGGAACATTCCGACGCCGGGGACGTATGTACGGTGACTTTTACCCAGGATATGTACCTCCAGGGCGGCGAGTATCTTCTTTCATTCGGATGTACAGGCTACAAAGACGGGGAATTCACGGTTTTTCACCGGCTTTACGACGCCTGTAACGTAACTGTGGTTTCGGCAAAAAACACGGTTGGTTTTTACGATATGAATTCCGCCGTGGAGATTGATTGCGGGGAATGACTATGAAAAAAAAGATCGGACAGGTGATCCTGGATGACAGATTCTATCCAGGAAAAGATTTGTACAGCGACGGGGCGGTGGAGGACGAGCTTCTTGAAATCGCGGAAAAATATCCGGAAGAGGAGCTGAACCGCGTCATTGCAGAGAGGAAAAGCTGGCCGGTGCTCTATCATTTTTCTCATGTGCGGGAAAATATCTTAAGCTGGCTTCCTTTTACAGGAGAAGAGAGCGTGCTGGAGATCGGATCCGGCTGCGGAGCGGTGACGGGAGCTCTCTGCGCCCGGGCCAAAAAAGTGACCTGCATCGAGCTGTCGCGAAAGAGAAGCATGATCAACGCGAAGCGCCACAAAAACTGCGAAAACCTGACTATTCTTCTGGGGAATTTTCAGGAGATCGAGCAAAATCTCAAAGAGCAGTATGATTACATTACCCTTATAGGAGTTTTTGAATACGGGGAAAACTATATTGACAGCGACAGTCCTTTTGTGGATTTCCTCAAGACGGTCGCCA
>DWXL01000161.1 GCA_019119235.1 Candidatus Blautia excrementigallinarum
GTTCATAAATTCCTCCTTCACGAAAAGAGGGAGCCGCCTGTGCGGCTCCCCTGTGTCAATCATTCCTCTTCATTTTCCAGATTGGCGGCGGCAGCTTCTTCGGCATCTTTTGCCGCAAGTTCCTCGTTCAGCTCCTTAGCGGAAGCCAGAATGTCCGAAGCATTTTCCTGTACGGTCGTCACAGACTGCATAACGGAATCTTTCATGCGCAGGCCGGCAGCCGTCGCATGGACATAGGCTTTTTTCGCGTCCTTACTGGACAGCAGTTTTATACCGAAAGACCCGAATAATGTGCCTCCCGCAAAAAGAGCCAGTTTCATATAATTCTTCATAACAATTCTTCCTCCTTTTAAACCAGTGCCGCCCCCAGGCTGCGGCAGGCCGCCAGCGCTTCCTCATCCGGAGTCTCGTTGCAGATCACACTGTCGCATACAAGCTTCATTCCATCATTGGCGCAGAGTTCCTCCCAGCTGCGCATCCATTCTCCGTCGCCCCAGCCATAGGAACCGAACAGCGCAATGTTCTTTCCCTTTAAACCGCTCTTGCAATCGGTAAACATTGGCTCGAATTCACTTTCTTCCAGCTGTTCATCTCCCATAGAAGGGCAGCCAAAAGCGATGGCGTCATAATTGCCGACCTGGTCTGAAGAGAACTCGGAAGGGGTAAGTACGGACACTTCCGCTCCTTTGTCCCTGGCGCCCTGTGCAACCGCCATAGCCATGGCCTCCGTATTTCCGGTGCCGCTCCAGTAAACAACCGCAATTTTACTCATAAAAAACAACCTTCCTTTCTACAGGTTTCTATTTTGAAAACATCAGACAGCTACCGTAAGCTGCTCGATAGATTTTCCCTGTTGCCACTGCTGAAAATATATTTTGCTGCATACATTATATTTTTCAAAAATGCTCTTCGCCGCCTGTTCGTCTCCATAGACCTTCCAGCAGCCGGAACATTTGAAATTGCAGGCTTTGTTGTGGATGAAGCCCCGGACGTCCTCCGGAGGATAACTTAAAAAGAGGCCGATCTCATGGGGGAATTCCCCGGCCGACTGAAGTCGGCGCATCAGATGCATCACACAGGCGTTAAGATTTCCCGGCAGGTAGCCGTATTGCGTCAAAAGCTCCCTTGCGTGATCATCCGCCAGATCACTTTCCAGCGCATGAGGCCGGTAGGCATAGATCAGGGCATGCCCTTTACGGACCCTGAGCGGTACAATACGAATGCCTCTGGGAACCAGTTTCCTGTTTAAGCGGGACAGGGCTTTCGTCAGCTCCTTTCTGTCCGGGCAGGAGCAGGAAAACAGATTACCTGTCTTGATCCCCGCAAGAGTCGGCGCGCAATGACGAATCACTAAATCCTCGGACATGGTCACCTTCCTTTCATAAATCCCCAAATCCAAAAGTTGATTCACATCGGTTAGTAATTTCTAACTTGCGATTAAAAAAATAATCCTTTCTTTTTATACGGCTCCTTTCGGATCTCGCCAACCTCATATCCTGTATGGCGGATCGTATCCGCAATCGTCTCTGTGTCAAGTTCTGTCTCCGAAAGGATCACTGTCTGCTTTTTGCTTCGGGAAGATGTTACCTTTTTGACCGGGAAGACATTACGCACTGCATCATTAATATGCGCCTCGCACATCCCGCACATCATTCCACTGACTTCGACTGTGTATCTCCACACTGCTCTTTCCCTCCGTTCCAGCGAGAAATAGGATTATCCCGTTTTATGTTAGTTCGATCTAACTAACTTTAGTATAATGCTTCTTTCTTCCCCTGTCAAGCAATATATTTCTCCATTGTCAGGATCCGTTATGATACGCCCAACTTCCACCGCGCCGTTTCTCTTTGCAGCTCCACCATACGCCGGTAGAGACCGCCCTGTTCCATCAGTTCTTCCGGCGTACCCTGCTGGGCCACGCGGCCGTTTTCCAGCACTACGATGTGGTCCGCTCCGGCAACAGTGCGCATCCGATGAGCGATGACCAGCACCGTCCTGCCCTGGAGCAGACGGGAAAGAGCATCCTGAACAGCGCTCTCATTCTCCACATCCAGACTGGCAGTAGCTTCATCCAGCAAAATTACCGGTGCGTCCTTTAGAAGGGCACGGGCGATGGAAATCCTCTGTCGTTCTCCTCCGGAAAGAGTGGAACCGTTTTCGCCGATCATCGTCTGGTAACCTTGCGGGAGCTTCCGGATAAATTCATCACACCGGGCGGCTTTCGCTGCTGCGATCACTTCCTCATCTGTGGCTCCCCTGCGTCCCAGACGGATATTTTCCATTACCGTATCCCGGAACAATACCACATCCTGAAATACCATGGAATAGTGTTTTAACAGCGTTTCCGGGTCAACGCCGGAAACATCCACACCTCCAAGAGTTACTTTTCCCCGGGAAGCATCCCAAAAACGGGCGGCCAGTTTACACGCCGTCGACTTTCCTCCGCCGGAGGGACCGATCAGGGCGGTTACTTCTCCCTGTCTGGCTGTAAAACTTACATCCTCCAGCACGCCGTCTCCCTCCCGGTATGCAAAGGAAACATGTTCAAAAGTAATATCATAGTTTGCCGGTGTAAATTCTTCCACGCCTTTCTGCACCGGCTGCTCCAGGATCGAACGCATCCGCTCAATCTGCAGCTTCGTATTGAAAGTGGCGGCGATATTCTGAAGCACCAGCCCCAGCGGGTCATACAGCCTTGCGGCAGCAAAGAGAAATCCCAGAAAGTAAAGGAAGGAAAGTTCTCCTCCTGCCAGTAGCGCCCCGCCGGTCAGGATCGTAGTTGCCAGCCCAAGACGGAGGAATGCCTGTGCAGAGCAAACAAACACGCCGGTGGCAAGCTCTGAATGGATGGAACCTTTCTCCATGGCTGCCAGCTTTTCCTTTAGTTTCCCCATATAGGCTTCCTGACGGCTGCACGCTTTGATGTCCCTGATGGTTTCCAGCCCCTCCTGGATGCAGTCGGCCACCGCCCTCTTGTTTAGAATATTCTTTGTCCCGAAAGAATCTTGAATCCTCTTGCTCCCTGCGGTAAGCAGAACCGCCACAGGTACTACCCACAAAATAGCCAGCGCCATCCGCCAGTCGCAGAGGAACATGGCGATACCGATCGCCAGAGTGGAAAAGACAGAAGCAAATAACTGAGGCACATAGTGAGAGAACATCTGATCCAGACTGGAGCAGTCCGCGATCATGGTGGATGTCAGATCACTTAAATCCCGGTTTCCGAAAAAGCTTAACGGGAGCCGGCGTAAGGTCTCCGCAAGGCTCACACGCCGGTTTGCGCTTTCCTTATAAGTTGCCAGATACAGCGAAGCATACTGGAACCAGTGAAGGACAAATAACAGAAGCAGAACAGCTGCTGCAAAGCCCGTACAGATCCA
>DWXL01000162.1 GCA_019119235.1 Candidatus Blautia excrementigallinarum
GAAGAGGAGCTGAACCGCGTCATTGCAGAGAGGAAAAGCTGGCCTGTGCTCTATCATTTTTCCCATGTGCGGGAGAATATCTTAAGCTGGCTTCCTTTTACAGGAGAAGAGAGCGTGCTGGAGATCGGATCCGGCTGCGGAGCGGTGACGGGAGCTCTCTGCGCCCGGGCAAAAAAAGTGACCTGTATCGAGCTGTCGCGAAAGAGAAGCATGATCAACGCGAAGCGCCACAAAAACTGCGAGAACCTGACCATTCTTCTGGGAAATTTTCAGGAGATCGAGAAAAATCTCAAAGAGCAGTATGATTACATTACCCTTATAGGAGTTTTTGAATACGGGGAAAACTATATTGACAGCGACAGTCCTTTTGTGGATTTCCTCAAGACGGTCGCCACTCATCTGAAACCGGGAGGAAAGATCGTCCTGGCGATTGAAAACAGGTTCGGGCTGAAATACTGGGCAGGCTGTACGGAGGATCACTTCGGAACGCTGTTTGAGGGCCTGGAGGGATATCCTGTTACCAGCGGCGTGAAAACTTTCACAAAAAAAGAACTTT
Source organism: Candidatus Blautia excrementigallinarum (assembly GCA_019119235.1). GTDB lineage: Bacteria > Bacillota > Clostridia > Lachnospirales > Lachnospiraceae > Blautia_A > Blautia_A excrementigallinarum. The sequence continues at coordinate 557 of DWXL01000162.1, forward strand.
CCGCCATCCTGGAAAAAGCAGGCGGGCTGAAAGCCTCCTGGTATTATCCTTTCCCGGACTACAAACTTCCCGCCGCGATATATTCAGACCGCCGGCTGCCCCAGAAGGGGGAACTGAACAGGGTGGAGACCAATTACGACAGGCTGCGCCTGCAGCTTTTTCAGGAATCGCCGGTTTACGATTCCCTTCTGGATAACGACCTGTTTCCGGAGTTTTCCAATTCTTTCCTTCTGCTGATCGGAAGGGAGGAGACGGAGATTCCGGAGGTTTATGTGAAATTTTCCAATGAGAGAGATCCCAGGTTCGCGCTGCGCACGGAGATCTGCCAGAAAGGGAAATATGCCAGATATGTGAGGAAGACGGCGGATACTGCAGCCGCGGAGGCCCATATCCGGAATCTGGAGAATATCCGCAGAGAACTGGCCTCTCTCTATGAAAAGACAGGTATGGAGCTGAATAACTGCCGTCTGGACAGAGACGGGATCAAGCTGGAATATCTGGAGGGGATCACTCTGGAGGAGAAGCTGGACGAGCTTCTGGCAAAAGGAGAGATGGAGAAGCTGGAGGAACTTTTCTTCTTCTATCTCAAAAAGATCGAACATATACACAGCAGAGACGCTTTCCGCAAAACCCGGGAGTTCATGGATGTGTTCGGAGACGCGCAGCTTCCGGAAGGACTCCGCGCAGGCGGTATTTCCAATATCGACGTTGTTCCCGCCAATATTCTGATCCAGGAGGACAGAGTAGTGGTGCTGGACTACGAGTGGACGTTCCGTTTCCCGGTTCCCTGCCATTTTATCATGTACAGGATGATCCACTATTATCTGGAGAGCGACGGCAAGCGCCGGATGCTGAAGGAGCGGAATTTCTACGGCAAAGCGGGGATCACGGAAGAGGAGCTGAAGATATACGCGGAAATGGAAAAAGCTTTTCAGGCGTATATCCAGGGCCGGAACGTGTCGCTTCTGTCCATGTATGACGAGATATCTCCGGGAAAAGTGGAGATCCTGCCTTACTATGAACGGATGCGGGCGGCAGCGGCAGAGAGGAGACTGCAGGTGTTTTATGACAGGGGAGCGGATTTCCGGGAAGAGGATTCCGCATGTATCCCCATGGGAAAACACGGGATATCCACGGAACTGAAGATCCCGAAAGGGGTTCGCAGGATGCGTCTGGATCCGGGAGAGGCGGAAGGAGGCCTTGTTCTTAAAAAGCTGCGCTATGAAAACGGCAGACCGGCTGATTTTTCCTCCAACGGCTTTCCTATTGGAGACGGCATATATTATTTCGGCGCGGGAGACCCCCAGTTTATTCTGGAAAATATTCCCGACGGCGTGAGAAAACTGCAGATTGAAATAGAAATTATGAGAGAACAGGACGCCAGGGAAGCTTTCTGGAAAGGATTTTCCCGCATATCCGCGGAGAAAGATGCGGAGATCAGGACTCTGAAAGAAAAGATCCGTCAGATGGAAAATACAAAAGTATGGAAACTGTACCGGAGCATAAAGAAGAACTGATCTTTTCAGAGATATCGCTGGCTGAGGATGGAACATGGAAGAACTTCGTTTCAGTATAGATGAAGAAAAATATGACGACCGCCGCGGACAGGTGCTGAGCCTGTCCGGCTGGTATGCCGCGCCGGGGAACAGGAAATTCAGTTTTTGCCTTCTTGGAGACGGAAAAGAAAGGATTTCTCTGCCGGAACCGGAACACTTTGCGCGGCCGGATGTGGAAAAAGCTCTGAATACGCAGTTTGGAGATTTCCTTCCGGGTTTTGCCCTTCATATTTCCTGCGCGGAAAAGCTGGCGGAGAGGTTTCAGACGCTGGAACTTTTTCTGACGGCGGAGGATGAGAAGATTTCTGTGTGGAAAAAGGACAGAAAAGAACTTCAGGATTTTCTGCGGCAGAGTCTGCTTGAATATCATATAGACCGGGCGGAGGTGCTCTATGATACCATGGTGGAGATCCAGGGCTGGGCTGTGGACCAGAGAGGATACGCGCAGATCGAATTTCACCGCGGGGACGGAAGCCCTCTTCCGTGCAGAATGACAAGAGGCCGCCGGCCGGACGTGGTGGAACGGCGGAATCTGGACGACGGGTATAAGGAGCAGGAGATCGGCTTCCGGATCTCCACAACAGTGGAAGAGACTGGCGGAAAAAAAGCAGTCCTGAAATTCCTGGGAAGCTTCGGCGAACAGACATATGAAATTGATATACAGGAACTGAGAAAAGAAAAAAAGAAAAAAGGTCTTTCGGGACGTTTCCGCAAAGGCGGAGCGGAGGACGGACAGGATTATGAGGAGTGGAGAAAACGGCGCCTGCCGGGATTTTCCACATTGTGGAAAGAGAAAAGGACCGTATTTCCCTCCATGCCGCTGGTAAGTATCGTCATCCCTCTTTACTGTACGCCCCTTCCCTATCTGAAAGAGCTGATCGATTCCGTGAGAAAGCAGACTTACAGGAACTGGCAGCTCTGTCTGGCGGACGGAAGCCCGGACGAAAAGATCCGGGAATACCTGCACAGGAATTACGGACGGGAAAAGCGGATCTCGTATATGAAGCTGAAGCGCAACGGCGGGATCTCCGCAAATACCAACGCGGCTGTGTCCCTGGCAAGAGGGGAATTTCTGATGCTCTGCGATCATGACGATACCCTGGAGCCGGATGCTCTCTTTGAGATCGTGAAGGCGCTGAACGAGAATCCCCGGGCCGATGTGGTATATACGGATGAAGATAAAGTGAGCATGGACGGACAGCATTATTTCGATCCTCACTTCAAGCCGGATTTTAATCTTTTCCGTTTGCGGGAGAACAATTATATCTGCCATATTTTCGCGGTGCGAAAGACGGTGGCAGAGAAAGCGGGGCTGTTCCGTCCGGAGTTCGACGGGGCCCAGGATTATGATTTTATTTTCCGGTGCTGTGAAGAAGCGGAAGAGATCGTTCATATCCCGAAAGTGCTTTATCACTGGCGCTGTCATATGGAATCCACTGCGGCGGATCCCGCGAGCAAGATGTACGCCTATGAGGCGGGGAAACGCGCGGTAGAGGAACATTATCAGCGCTGTCATATTGCGGCGGAAGTGGAGATGACGGAGAGACCGGGATGGTACAGAAGCCGTGTGGAGATCAAGGGAAGACCGCTGATCTCCATCATCATCCCAAATAAGGATCATATCGGGGATCTGGAACTATGTCTTTCCTCTCTCACAGAAAGATCCACATGGGACAACTACGAGGTCCTTGTGGTGGAAAACAACAGCGAGCGGGAAGATACGTTCGCATATTATGAGAAGATCCCGGAAAGATATCCCGGAGTCCGGGTGATCGTGTGGGAAAAAGAATTTAATTATTCCGCCATCAATAATTTCGCGGCGGAGCAGGCCGCGGGAGAATATCTCCTCTTTCTGAACAACGATGTGGAGATCCTCACGCCGCAGTGGATGGAAGAGATGCTGATGATCTGTCAGCAGGATCAGGTTGCCGTGACAGGCGCGAAACTTTATTATCCTGATGATACGATCCAGCATGCGGGAGTCGTGCTGGGCCTGGGCGGGATCGCCGGACATATCATGTGCAGGGCCTCCGGGGAGGACGCGGGATATTTCGGCAGGATGATCAGCGTGCAGGAGATCAGCGCGGTGACAGCTGCCTGTATGCTTGTGAAAAAATCGGATTTTCAGGCGGTGGGAGGCTTTGACGAAAGTTTCCGCGTGGCTTTTAACGATATCGATCTGTGTATGAAAATGAGGGCGGAAAACAAAAAGGTTGTTTTTACCCCTCACGCCGAACTGTATCACTATGAGTCAAAATCCAGAGGTCTGGAGGATACTCCGGAGAAACAGTTCCGCTTTGACAAAGAAGTGAGACGTTTTCAGGAGAAATGGGGAAAAGAACTGGAAAAAGGAGATCCCTTTTATAATCCGAATCTGTCGGTGACGGAAGGAGACTGCTCGTTAAGAGCCGGTACCGACAGATAACGTCCCTTCTCTTAGAGAAGACTGAGAAATGAGGTTTTGATATGGCGAGAGAGATTTTTGAAGTAACGAAAGACCGTTTTCATCTGAAGGATCCCTGCTGTTATATCCTGCAGGGGACCTGGCCGAAGGAGGCGAAGATGCGCGCCTGCCTGGACGACTCGGAAGTGGAGTCGGAAATCCAGAAGCTGGAAGTGGTCAGCGCCCTGGAACGTTTCAAGGATCCGGATCTTATGAGAGGCGAGCGGATCACAGCGGCGGTGCGGCTCCCGGAATCTCTGGACGGATTTCAGAAACTTACCATATA
>DWXL01000017.1 GCA_019119235.1 Candidatus Blautia excrementigallinarum
ATCAATTATTGACATATCAATGATATGTTTATTGTATGCCCTGCATATTAAATTGTCAACAATCGACGGAGAGGATCCGGGCTGTTTTTAATCCGCTTCAGGTATGCCGCAGACAGCCCGGCCTGAAACCGCGTCCAGCCAGTAATAGAGATCCTCTGTGGGATGTACCCGTATCATGCCGGCAAGTTCCGGGAATTCCGGACAGATCCTGCCGAAAAGGTCCGGGCTTCCATCAAAAAGATCCGGATGATAACAGAGTGTTTTGCTGTTATTAAAAATCGCGCCGTAAAAAATCTGCGACTCTACCAGATCCTGAAACATATGGCTTCCGTAGCTTAATTCCGGCATATATCCGGCTCTGCTCTCAGAAACTTCGCAGATGGCGGAGAATCCGGATATATCGCCGAAGGTGACCGGAACGCCAAGCTCCGGAGAGGAGGTCCCGATGCGGCCGGGCGTCATGAGAAGGAGATTCTTCTTCCTGTTTCTGTAATAACGGTTGATCATTCCCAGAGCCGCGGCTGCGTCGTATTTTTTGCGGTAAGGATACTGATAGTAGAGGACCGGATCCACCTGGACCACCACGTCGATCTTCCGCTTTCCGGATGTACCCATGGAGGAATCTCGGATATCAAAAAACACATCTTTAAGTTTCAGTTTCCCGAGATCGATCTTCTCGCCGGACTCGCCGATGTAAAGAGGTCTGCACTGGAGCAGATTCACCACGAAGGATCCGGATTCGTCCGTGTTTACGGTGTATTCGATATCCACAGGATTTTGGTAGACACGTTCCAGCGTTTTCAGGATCTTCTGCATCAGAGAAGTAAAGGTTTTGTTTTCCAGAAGTTTCTGACAGCTTATGAACCATACGTCCTGATTTCGTCCCAGCTGTCGGAGACGGTATTCCGCCTCGCCGTCGTGTTCAAGAACTGTTTTTTTGTACCAGAGCGGAAGGACAGGGAGCAGTGTTTCCAAAGGAACCTCCCTGAGACTGTTTTCTTTGCAGTCAAGCACGTCCACATATCTCTGGGAAAATTTATGCTTTTGTTCCACAGTGGTAAGCACGGTGGCAGTAGGACGGTCCAGATTGGCTAGCCTGGGATAGTCTTCTTTCGTACGGTCTACGGCTTTTGTTCCAAGCCCCATGACAATACGCAGCATTCCTGCGTTCTGATCCATGTCCGGATACCATTTGTACGCGCTGTGGCTGTATCCGACGCCGGCGGCGCAGGGCATGAAATACTGCCCCTGATAGGATCCGGAAACACGCTGCACCAGAACGGCCATCTGTTCGTCCTTTTTTTCCAGTCCGCGGAGCCTTCTGTATTCCAGCGCGGAGTAGTCCATGGTGCTGGCGTATACCCGGCGCACCGCCTGTTCGAAATCGGAAAGGCGTTTCTGCGGGCTTCCCTGATTGACGCAGAAGACTGATTCGTATTTCCCGGCAAAGGCGTTGCCAAACCCGTCTTCCAGGAAACTGGAAGAGCGCACGATAAAAGGACTCTGACCGAAATATTCGATCACATTGAGAAACTGCTCCCGTATCCTGGAGGGGAATTCCCCGTTCAGAAGATATTCCTTCAGCTCTTCCGCCGCGGAAAAATATTCTTTTTCCGTGCGCTGCCGGATCCGCAGCTTCCAGCAGCCGTTGGATACGATATAGGTATAGAATACGTCGGAACCGATGTAAAAAGAATCGTGGGGTTCGCTTAAGGACAGATACTCCGGAATTTCTTTTTCCGCGATCTTTCTGGCCAGAAGCATTCCGCAGGCTTTACCGCCGATGGCGCCGCTTCCGATCATCCGATCCCGGAGCATGAAATAATCCACGGGCTGAAAATAAGTTTTTACCAGTGATCTGAGCCTTTCATCCCTCGTCATGGTGCTTGCAATGATCTGATCCTCTGTTTCCGAAGTAAACCTGCCTTCTGAGAAATCCAGCTTCGCCCGGGCAAAAAAACGGTCGTGGCTGTCGTAATTCTGATCCTGGGATCCGGCGGAAACTCTCTGGGTGATCTGATAGTAACGGCTCATCCCGACTCCGTCCTCGATCGTGCGGAAAGTGCCGTCCGACATGGTGCAGCAGTGGGGAAGGAACATCCGGGCAGAGTGACGGTTCCACACCTTCAGAGGGTGGAGATAGATTTCCGCTCCCGGATCACTGCTCCCGGATCCTCCCGCGGGACCTCCGCCTTTATCTCCGGAATATACATCCAGAAGAAGCTGGGTGGTATCCCGGATGCGCGCTACCGCGTCGAAAGAGTGCCGTCCCCGCAGGAGCGGAAAATACGCCACCGTATCCAGTTCGAAAAGATAAGGACAGGTAACCCGGAAAAAGTTTCCCATCATCAGATCGGTATACCAGACAGACTGAAGCTCGGAAAGGCAGTCGAACACATAGAAGGCGTCGCGTCCTTCCCTTGTGATCTCCTCATGGATCGCCACGGTAAAGGCCTCGAAGCCGTCGTCAGGATCAAACTTTCGTACTTTGATCCCGGTCAGATCCCTTAACACCGGTTCATGCTGAGCAAAACGTATATAGACGATATTTCTTCCGTCGCGGACCGCCTGCCTTGCGAAAGCCTCCGCGAAAAACCGGAATTCTTCTATATCGGAAACCTGCCATACTACATTGTCTCCCAGCCGGATGTGGTCCAGGATTTCATCCATCTCAGGGAAACCGCTTTTGATTTTTTCAAACGCCGCCATAAAAACCCTCCTTAATTCACATAAAAAGAAAAAGGACAAAGAAATTCCAGAAAAGAACTTCTTTGTCCTGTGTCTGCAATCACTATATCATATCCCGGAAACACCTTCAATAAAATAAAGACAAAAAACTTTAAAAACAGAAAGAAAACGATTATAATAAAGGACAGACAGGGGATTCTTCAGATCGGAATCCCCATGAAAGGAGAAAACTGGAAATGGAAATAAAAAAAGTTGAAAATATGCACGGCGGCGAAGGCCATGTGATCATCAAGCGCCTTCTGGATGAGAAACAGCTGAACGGGAAGTGCGGTCTTTACGCGGAGGTCACGATTGAACCGGGCTGCTCTCTGGGCTACCATGAACACCACGGGGAGAGCGAGACTTACTACATTCTTTCCGGAAAAGGGATTTACAGTGATAACGGGACGCTTCGCATGGTGGAGGCGGGGGACGTCACCTTCACTCCCGACGGAAAAGGACACGCCATGACCAATTCCGGCGACGAGGATCTGGTATTCATGGCGCTGATCATTTTTGACTGAGTAAACAGGAGGGAAGAGGAAATGAAAACTCCTCTTGACAGAAACAGATTCGAGGAATTTATCGCCCGGTATCCGGTGTACGAATACCGCATGCTGGATCCGAAGGAACTTAAAACAGAAGAGAGGGTCCGCATTATCTGTAAGCAGGAGTGCCAGCGTTACGGCACCACCTGGGCCTGCCCTCCGGCGGTGGGCACCCTGGAAGAATGCGCCGGACGGATCCACAGTTATGACAACGCAGTGCTTTTTTCTTCCGTGGCGGAGGTCTCCGACGTCCTGAACATGGAAGAGATGCTGGCCACCAGGCGGGCCCATGAGGATCTCACCGGGGAGATCGCCGCATTCCTTGAGAAAGAAGGCTTCGAGACCTATACGCTTTCCACGGAATCCTGCGATATCTGCGAGCACTGTACCTATCCGGAAGGGAAGCCCTGCCGTCATCCGGAGAGGATGCATCCCTGTCTGGAGAGCCACGGCGTAGTGGTTTCCGAGATCGTGGAACAGCAGGAGATGGAATATGAGCTGGGCGGAAACACGATCCTCTGGTTTTCCATGATCCTGTATCGCTGAGATCCCGCCCCTTTCCGGCAATGCGCTATCCTGTAACAGCAGGGCAAAATGAAAAACGGGCATATGAAAACAGCCTCCGGCATAGATTAACACTAAAGCCGGAGGTGTTTTTTATGGCAAAAGGGCGGCATCTGATAGAAAATATTGTCAGGACGCTGGAAATTCCGGAAGATCTGGCTTTCGGCGATACTGTCGTGACGCTTATCGGCAGGAATCAGGCAGTAATCGGAAATTACAGGAGAATTCTCTGTTATACCGGGGATCAAATCGTAGTGTCCGCATTTCATGGAAAAATAACGCTGTCGGGCAGAAATCTCCGGATACTTTCCTATACTTCGGAGGAAATGACAGTTACAGGACTGATCAGTGACGTAAAGATGGATCGGTAGGAGGCGTATATGCGAAAAATCGGGATGTTCCGACCGGGTCATGTGGAAATCAGAGTTTGTGGAAAGGAGACAGAACGTTTTCTGAACCTTTGCCGAGCCCGGAAGATTGTTTTATATGAGATCATCCGGGAGGAAGACGGAAGCCTGAGATGCGTTCTTTTGGCCCGGGATTTCCGGCAGCTGTTTCCAGTGCGCCGCAAAACAGGAGTACGGATACATATTCTGAAAAAAAATGGACTGCCTTTTTTTCTTGCGAAAAGCAGAAAAAGAAAGGCGTTTTTTCTTGGCCTTTTTTTCTGCGTCATATTACTGGCAATGTTCTCCGGGCGGATCTGGAATATCCATATTGACGGCAATCTGAAAAATACAACGCCGGAAATCCTTGATTTTCTGCAGGAAGAAGGGATCGTTCACGGTATGCGCAGATCGGAGGTGGACTGCAGTGCAATAGCGGCGGCAGTAAGAGAGAATTACAGCGATATTGCCTGGGTTTCCGCCCGGATTGAAGGGACGCAGCTTATCCTGGAGATAAAAGAAGGGAGTTTTCCCGGTGAAACAGAACAGGAGGAGACGCCATGCAGTATTGAAGCTGACGAAGAAGGCGTGATCGTTAAGATGATCACCAGAACAGGCGTGCCGCAGATGAAGCCGGGAGACATATGCGAAAAGGGAGAACTGCTTGTGCTGGGACGGCTGGATATCCGAAACGACAGCCAGGAGGTGATCCGGTACGACTATGTTCACGCTGACGCAGATATCTATATAAAGAGAAATCTGTCGTATTATGCAGAACTTCCGGTGGAATATGAGGAGACGGTTCTTCTGGATGATAAGAAAACAGGTTTTTTCGTGAA
>DWXL01000163.1 GCA_019119235.1 Candidatus Blautia excrementigallinarum
CCTGAGTGAAAATGAAATTGAGAAAATGTCAGAGGAGGGCGACCGGAAAGCCCGGCTTCTTAAGAAGCTGATCGACGAACCGGAGAGATACATCAACGCCATTCCGCTGATCGTAACAGCTTCGGGAATCCTTACCGGCGTATCTCTGATACCGCCTCTGGTGGGATTTCTCCACCATTACATAGAGCATTTTCCGGTACTTGTGCCGGTGGCGGTCCTCTGTGTGATCTTTCTGGCGGCTTTCGGGATCCTCATGTTCCGCCGGATCGGAACTTACCGGGCCAGGGACTATGCGTTCCGCTATGTGAGCCTGGTCTATGGAGTTGTTACAGTTCTTTATCCGATTACCAGGTTTATCACATGGCTTGCCCGCATTTCCGCGGCGATCTTCGGCGTTTCCGTGAAGGATCAGCAGGAGGCGGTGACGGAGGAAGAGATCATTTCCATGGTAGACGAGGCTCATGAACAGGGCGTCATCGAGAAGAACGAGGCGGAGATGATCCAGAACATCATTTCCTTTACCGATACCAAGGCGGGGGACATTATGACCCACAGGACCAGTGTAGTGGCTTTCGGGCAGGACGAGCTTCTGAAAGATATTGTGGACCGTATGCTGGAGGAGGGAGATTCCCGGTATCCTGTTTACGGCGAGGATATGGACGATATCCTGGGCCTGATCCACTATAAGGATACCCTTAAGTTCAGCACCCAGAATACCTGGGCCAGATATAAGCCTCTGAAAGAGATCCCGGGACTGATCCGCAAGGCGGCTTTTGTACCCGAGACTGGAAGCATCAGTAAGCTTTTTCGTACCATGCAGATGAAGCACGATCACATTGCTGTGGTTGTGGACGAGTACGGACAGACGGCGGGTATCGTTACCATGGAGGATATTCTGGAGGAAATCGTCGGCGAGATCCTCGACGAGTATGATGAGGATGAAGACGTGATCCGCACCCAGAAGGACAACAGCGTGCTGATCGACGGTTTTGCGGAACTGGAGGATGTTGAGGAGGAACTGGGGATCAGTTTCGGCGATGTGGAGATGGAGACTCTGAACGGACTTCTCACGGAGCTTCTGGGGCACATTCCTTCGGACAGCGACCTGGATCAGGAGATCACTGCGTATGGATACCGCTTCAAGATTCTTTCCCTTGGTAACAGAACTATAGGAAAAGTACGGGCGGAAAAAATAAATGAGAAAGACACTAAAGGAGAGAGTGAACAATGTCAGGACATTCAAAATTCGCGAACATAAAGCATAAAAAGGAGAAGAACGATGCCAAGAAGGGTAAGATCTTTACCGTGATCGGACGTGAAATCGTTATGGCTGTCAAGGCGGGTGGTCCGGATCCGAACAATAACAGCAAGCTCCGCGATGTGATCGCCAAGGCGAAGGCCAATAACATGCCCAACGATACGATTGAGAGAGGTATCAAGAAAGCTGCCGGAGCGGATTCCGCGGACAACTACGAGCGCGCCACCTACGAAGGCTACGGCCCCAACGGCGTCGCTATTATCGTAGAGACTCTTACAGACAATAAGAACCGTACCGCCAGCAACGTAAGGAACGCCTTTACCAAGGGTTACGGAAGCATTGGAACCCAGGGCTGCGTTTCCTTCATGTTCGACCAGAAAGGCCAGATCATCATCGACAAGGAAGAGTGTGAGATGGATGCGGACGAGTTGATGATGGCGGCTCTGGACGCAGGTGCGGAGGACTTCTCCGAGGAAGAGGACAGCTATGAAGTGCTTACCTCTCCGGATGATTTCAGCGCTGTGCGGGAAGCTCTGGAAACAGCTGGCGTTCCCATGGTGGAAGCGCAGGTTGCCATGGTTCCACAGACTTATGTGCAGCTCACCGATGAAAAAGATATCAAGAATCTGCAGAAAACCCTTGACCTCCTGGATGACGACGACGACGTCACAGACGTATGGCACAATTGGGAGGAATAATTGAGCCGTAGAGCGAGATTATTCCTCCCCGGATTGACCCGGTCAATCCGTCTCCGAAAGTATAAAATTTATATTTACTGCAAAGAATACCTCCATAATCAGAATGGAGGTATTTTTATGTCCGGAACCAGAAACGAAGAAGAAAAACAGCGTCTCGACAAAGAAGACCAGAAGAACGACCAGATCCGTGAGATGGGGCAGGTGATCCTTGATAAAAACGAAGGGAAGCGCAGAGTAGAGCTTCTGACCATCATCGGCGAGGTGGAAGGTCATGAATCCGCGCCTTCCCAGAGCAAGACAACGAAATACGAGCATGTGCTGCCGAAGCTTGCCCTGGTGGAGGACGACGAGGAGATCGAAGGACTCCTTGTCCTTCTGAACACCGTGGGCGGCGACGTGGAGGCAGGACTTGCCATCGCGGAGATGATCGCTTCTCTCAGTATTCCTACGGTATCCCTTGTGCTGGGCGGCGGCCATTCCATCGGCGTACCCATGGCGGTATCCGCGGATTATTCTTTCGTAGTGCCAAGCGCCACCATGGTGATCCATCCGGTACGCAGCAATGGAACATTCATTGGCGTGGCACAGACCTACCGGAACATGGAAAAGATTCAGGACAGGATCACAGCGTTTATCGCGGGACATTCCCGGATCACCCAGAAACGCCTTGAGGAACTTATGCTGGATACCACGCAGCTGGTCAAAGATGTGGGCACCATGCTGGAGGGAAAAGAGGCTGTAGAGGAAGGTCTGATTGACGAGGTAGGCGGGATCAGAGAGGCTCTTGAGAAGCTTCACAGTATGATCGAGGATAAGAAAAGAGATAAAAACGAAGAAGTCAATAGTTTTTTTAATGATTTTCTTTGAAACGGCTGATTTTTTCTTTGACTGTCCCTTCTTTTGTGGTATAATGCTATAGAATGAGCGGTAATTTTTTCACAAACTGTTCAGAGGCGTGCGCCTGTGAGGAGACTGGACAGAAACGCTTAAATTATTTATACAGGAGGGACAAAACATATGAGCAATACGTGTGGATGTCAGAACAGCGGAAACGCAGAGTTCGCTGAATTGGCTCCGGTACTGGAGAAATACGCGAAAGTGCCCGGAAGCCTCATCACCATTCTTCAGCAGACCCAGGATATCTACGGCTATCTTTCCCTGGATGCCATCAACTACATCTCGGAAAGAACCGGTATCATGCCGGCGAAGATTTACGGTGTCGCTACATTCTATGCACAGTTCCGTTTACAGCCTGTGGGCAAGTACCTGATCATGCTCTGCAAGGGTACAGCCTGTCATGTAAACGGTTCTGACATGATCGAGGAGGCTGTCTGCGAACATCTTGGAATCAAGGACGGAGAGACAACAGAGGACGGACTGTTTACATTAAATAATGTGGCCTGTCTCGGATGCTGCTCCCTTGCCCCTGTAATGATGGTGAAGTCAACAGACGGAGAGGAAACATACGGAAACCTGACGAAATCTTCTGTTACGAAGATTCTTGACGATTATAAAGCAAAGAACGCATAGGAGGCAGAGATATGAAGGTTGTTGTAGGACAGGGCAGCTGTGGTATTGCTACCGGAGCGAAGAAGACCTCTAATGAGTTTGAGCGCATCACAGCAGAGAAGAATCTGACAAACGTTGTCATTGACAAGACAGGATGTATCGGAACCTGTTATCTGGAGCCCATCGTTGACGTATACAATGATGAGGGAGCTCTGGAAGCAAGATATGTGAAATGTACCACAGACAAGGTGGAAGAGATCGTAAACGAGCATCTTATCGGCGGTAAGCCTGTAGAGAAATACATGATCCCCGAGGAGGATCAGGCGTTTCTTTCCCAGCAGCAGAGAATCGTTCTCCGTCACTGCGGACAGATCAATCCCGAAAGGATTGAAGAGTACATAGCAGTGGGCGGATATGAGGCGGCAAGGAAGGTAGTTACCTCCATGACTCCGGACGATGTTATCGAGGAGATCAAGATCTCCGGACTCCGCGGACGAGGCGGCGCCGGATTCCCCACCTGGTTTAAATGGAACGCGATCAAATCAAACAAGGGCGCGCAGAAATACATGGTCTGTAACGCGGACGAGGGCGACCCGGGCGCGTTCATGGACCGTTCTGTACTTGAGGGAGATCCCCATTCCGTACTGGAAGGTATGATCATTGGCGGTTTCGCCGCAGGCGCTACAGAAGGCATCATTTACTGCCGTGCCGAGTATCCTCTGGCAATTGCCCGTCTGGAGATCGCCATGGAACAGGCAAGAGAGAAAGGATTCCTGGGTAAGAATCTTTTCGGTACAGACTTTAATTTTGATATCCGCATCAAAGCCGGCGCGGGCGCATTCGTATGCGGTGAGGAGACAGCTCTTATTGCGTCTCTGGAAGGCGAGCGCGGTATGCCGCGTCTGAAACCCCCGTTCCCGGCAGCAAAGGGTTACTGGAAACTTCCCACCAACATCAATAACGTAGAGACATACGCCAACGTTGCATGGATCATTTCCAACGGCGGAGCGGCCTTCGCAGCAAAAGGCTCAGAGAAGTCAAACGGCTCCAAGGTATTCGCACTGGCCGGAAAGATCAAGAAGGGCGGTCTGGTCGAGGTTCCCATGGGAATGACTCTCCGCGAAGTTATCTACGATATCGGCGGCGGCATCAAGAACGACAAGAAGTTCAAGGCTGTTCAGATGGGCGGTCCCTCCGGCGGATGTATCCCGGCAGACCTTATCGATACCCCGGTTACATACGAGGATATCAATAAGACAGGCGCTATCGTGGGATCCGGCGGTATGATCGTTATGGACGAAGATACATGTATGGTAGATATGGCGCGTTTCTTCCTGGATTTCACCAAAAAGGAATCCTGCGGTAAATGTAACTACTGCCGTATCGGTACCAAGAGAATGTTGGAGATCCTTGAGAGGATCACCAGAGGCGAAGGAAAAGACGGCGACATCGAGCTTCTGGAAGAGCTTGCGGCGAAGATCAAGGACGGCGCTATGTGCGGTCTGGGCCAGACAGCTCCCAACCCGGTACTCACCACTCTCCGTTATTTCCGCAATGAATATGAGGATCACATTTACAACCACAAATGTACTGCAAAATCCTGTAAGGCTCTCATCCACTATGAGATCACAGAGGACTGCAAGGGCTGTACAGCCTGTGCAAGACACTGTCCGGTGGGCGCGATCAGCGGCGAGAAGAAACAGCAGCATAAGATTGATCCCGCTGTCTGCATTAAGTGCGGCAAGTGTGAGGAATCCTGTAAATTTGGCGCAGTAAAGAGAGTTTAATAGGAGGTGTAGACGTGAATAAATACAGATTAAACATCGATGGAAAAGAGGTCTACGGGCTTCCCGGACAGACCATCCTCGAAGTCTGCAGAGAGAACGACATCTTTATTCCTACTCTCTGCTATGATGAGAGAACAGAAATCTACGGCGCGTGCGGCCTGTGCGTGGTAGAGCAGGAAGGCAATCCGAAACTCTGGAAAGCCTGCGCAACAGAGATTGCGCCGAATATGGTAATACATACCAATACGCCCCGTGTTATCGAATCCAGAAAGACGAACCTTGAGCTTCTTCTTTCCAACCACAAGGGAGACTGCCGTCCGCCCTGTATGCTGGCATGTCCGGCAGGTACAGACTGCCAGGGCTATGTTGGCCTGATCGCCAACGGACAGTATGAGGAAGCCATCAAGCTGATCAGAGAGAATATCCCCCTTCCGGGCGCTATCGGACGTGTGTGTCCGCATCCCTGCGAGACAGCATGCCGTCGCGGTATGGTGGACGAGCCCATCGCGATCGCGAACCTGAAGAGATTTGCCGCTGATACAGACGAGTTCGGCGAAGATCCCTTCGTTCCGGAGTGCGAGCCGGATACCGGCAAGAACGTTGCAGTGATCGGCGGCGGACCTTACGGTATCTCCATGGCTTACTTCCTTCGTCAGCTGGGCCACGACGTTACTATTTATGAGGCAATGCCCAAACTTGGCGGTATGCTCCGCTATGGTATTCCGGAATACCGTCTGCCCAAAGAAGTTCTCGACGAGGAGATCGCTGTCCTTGAGAAAATGGGCGTGACCATGGTCACCAACACCAAGATCGGCGAGGACATTTCCTTTGAGACCATTCGCAGAGATTTCGACGCGGTATGCGTTGGTATCGGCGCATGGGTTTCCACAGGCGTTCGCTGCAAGGGCGAAGACGCCAAAGGCGTGATCGGCGGTATCGATTTCCTGCGCAAGGTTGTACGCAACGAGCCTATCGACCTTGGAAAGAAAGTTGCCATCGTCGGCGGCGGTAACACCGCTATGGACGCCTGCCGTACAGCAGTACGTCTGGGCGCTGACAAGGTTTACAATATCTACAGAAGAACCAAGGACGAGATGCCCGCGGATATGCTGGAGATCGAAGAGGCAGAGGAGGAAGGCGTTATCTTCCTGAACCTGACCAATCCTCTTGAGATCATCTCTGATGAAGACGGACACTGCCGTCAGATGGTTCTTCAGGTTATGGAACTGGGCGAGCCGGATGCATCCGGAAGACGCGCGCCCATCCCGGTAGAGGGCAAGACAGAGACCATCGACGTCGACACCGTTATCCTGGCTATCGGACAGAGAGTTAACGCTGAAGGCATCGAAGGCGTGGAACTCACCAGGAAGGGCGGCCTTGTATACGACAAGGATACCTATATGACCGCTATCCCGGGCGTATTCGCCGGCGGTGACTGCGGTAACGACAAGATCTCCATCGCTGTTGAATCCATCGGCGACGCGAAGAAGAGCTATCTGATCGTAGACGCTTATCTCCGCGGCGAAGAGATCAAATATGAGCCCAACTACTATGTGACCAAGAAGGACGTTACTCCGGCTACTTTCGAGGACCGTGAGAGAATGTGCCGTCCGACTATGGAACAGCTTAACGCGGAAGAGAGAAAAGATAACTTCACCGAGGTTGTTTTCGGATACGACGAGGATCAGGCAGTCGAGGAAGCTCACCGCTGTCTGGAATGCGGATGTAAAGATTACTTCGAGTGTAAGCTGATCTCTTACGCGAATATGTATAACGTGGATCCGGACCGTTTCGCAGGCGATGTGAACGAAGTGGACTATCATGACGAGCATCCGTTCATCCTGAGAGATCCCAACAAGTGTATCCTCTGCGGACTCTGCGTACGTGCCTGCGATGAGGTTATGGGCGTAGGAGCTCTCGGTCTTGTGAAACGTGGATTTGATACTGTTGTTATGCCGGCTCTCGAGCAGCCGCTTACCGAGACAGGATGTATCTCCTGCGGTCAGTGCGTAAGCGTATGCCCCACAGGAGCTCTTCAGGAGAATCTTTCCCTGGAAAAATCTGTTCCGCTGGATACAGAGGCTACAGATACTACATGCGCATACTGTTCTGTTGGATGCTCCATGCATCTGGAGACTTACGGCGATATGCTGGTTAAGGCTGTTCCGGACAGAGAGGGCGCTGTGAATAAGGGACTTCTCTGCGGCAGAGGCAAATTCGGCTTCGACTGCCCCGTAATGGAAGGCAAGCTTCTCGAGCCCATGGCAAGAAAAGACGGCAAACTTACAGAAGTTGACTATCACGAGGCGTTCATGCTCACCGCCAAGAAGGCAGAGGCTCTTGCGGCGAAGTACGGCAAGGACGCAGTGGCAGTAGCGATTTCCGACAGATATACCAACGAAGAGGCTTATGTGATCAAAAAATTCGCCGACGCTATCGGCGCTAAGACACTCTGCCTCAACAACAGAGAAAACGGTCTGGAGAAGGTTCTTGGCGTAAACGCATCTCCGAACACCATCGATGAGCTGCTTTCCGCTGAGGTGATCCTCTGCGCAGGCTTCATCGCAAAAGAGAATCAGGTGATCCGCCTGAAACTCAAAGAAGCCGCGAAGAACGGCGCGAAAGTGATCCTCATCAATCCGGAAGGATACGCTCAGGATCATATGAGCTTCGTATATCAGACTGTTGAGACAGACAACACCCTCGGATTCCTTAAGGGAGTTGCCAAAGCTCTTGTCGATATGGGCAAGGGAGCAGGAACAGAGGGCTATGATGAATTCAAGGCTTCTGTAGAGGCTGCCGCTGTATCTGATGAGGCGAAAGCTGTCGCAGAGCTCTATGCGAACGCGAAGAAAGCAATGATCGTATTCCAACAGAACGTAGTAAGCACAGAGGCTGCTGTTCTTCTGGGTGATATCGCAGTTGTTTCCGGCCACATCGGAAAAGCCCGCGACGGCGTCCTAATGCTGAAGGCTAAGAACAACAGCCAGGGTATCATCGATCTTGGCATCACAGCAGGCGCGGAAGCTCTGGAAGGCGTGAAAGCCCTCCTGGTATTCGGCGAGGATCCGGACACCGAGCTTCTGAAGAATCTTGTATTCCTGATGGTATGCGATACCCACATGACAGAGACAGCCAAGCTGGCAGACGTTGTGATCCCGGGAACTGGATTCGCTTCCACCTACGGTACCTTCACCAATACAGAGCGCAGACTGCAGGTTGTGGAACAGGCTATTGAAGAGGATGTTGTATTCTCCAACTGGGAAGTTGCAGCAGAGCTTGCGCGTGTATACGAAGTGGAAATGCCGTTCGACGATGTTGAGGATATCTCCGATGAGATGAATGATAAACTTCCTGTTTACCGCTATGCGGAAATGGGCGAGATCTACGGCGGAGTTCTTGAATGCAGGGACGCTAAGCTTGTAGCCGCAGCTGACGGAGAGTTTGTAGCTCCGCTTCACTGCACAGATCATCTGATGAACATGATCGACGAGAGACTTCCTCACGCAAAATAAAACATTATATGATCCGGGATCCTCAGATTGAGTAATTCCGGATGATCGGCCGGTTTCCTCCGGGCGGGACAGAATTGTTCCGCCTGCGGGGAAGCCGGTTTTTTTATGACACCGCTCACATGTTCGCTTTCCGACAGGGATTGCTTGTATCTTCAAAGATATTATGATATAATGTTTAAGATTTGGAACAAAACAGGGTCGAACGGCGAAACGCCCCGCGACCTTCTAAAATTAGAGGAAAAGGTAAATACCATGTTTGTTTTATATGTAATATTGCTGGCGATTCTTCAGGGAATCCTGGAATTCCTGCCGGTGAGCAGTTTTGGCCATCTCTGTGTGATCCAGGAATTTCTCGGCATAGAGAGAGGCCCCGGAGTGCTTCTGGAGGTCATGCTGCATTTCGGAACGCTGGCCGCGGTAATCCTTACATTCTGGAAGGATATTTCCCATCTTGCCGCGGAAACTCTGGAGATGATACTGGACATTGTAGGGAATATATCTCTCTATATACATAACAGAAGATCAGCCGAGAGTCTTCACTATACGAAGATCATAAGCAATACCTACAGGAAATTCGCGGTTCTTCTTCTTGTTTCCATGATTCCCACCGTTGCCATTGGCTTTTCGGCGAGGAGACTGGTGGTGCTTGCGGCGGCTTCCCGTCTGATCCCGGGAGCGGGGATCCTCATCACAGGAGTGATCCTGCTGGTTGTGGATCTGAGCGGCATCGGCGGAAGCAAGGCTGCCAGGGACGCGAATTACGGCAACGCCATGTGGATCGGAATCTGCCAGGGCCTCGCGGTATTTCCCGGCCTTTCCAGGAGCGGACTCACCATCTCGGCAGGGCTTCTCGGAGGATTTACCAGAACTTTCGCGGTGAAATATTCCTATATTCTTTCCATCCCCGCCATTGTGGGCGCTCTGATCGTGGAACTGGGAGAGTTCGGATCCCCGGAGATGACGGTAGGCATGGGATTCACCTACGTGCTGGGAATGATCATTTCGGCGGTTGTGGGATATTTCGTGATCCGTTTTCTTCTGAGACTTGTGCAGAAGGGGAAATTCCGTTATTTCGCATTTTACTGTTTTCTGGCCGGATTCCTGTCGCTGATGACAGGTTATCTGATCGTGTGACGCCGGGTCGGATGTTTTGCGTATTTTTTGAAACAGGGGAGTGACGGTACAGTCCGTCACAGGTATAAATAAGCAACAGGAGGGATGCCTTAGCATGGCAGCATCAAAAAATCAGAGAAGTAAAAGAAATACAAGGACTCCGGCGAAGAGAACGTCGTCAGGAAGAAAAGGCTCTTCCGGGAAAAAGAGTGTATCCGGCGGTTTTCAGACGGAGATCATTCTTCTGATCGTTCTTGCCGCGGCCATGATCCTTGTGATCAGCAACCTGGGAATGGGCGGCGTGGTAGGAGATACCATCAGCGCGGTATGTTTCGGCGTAATGGGTCTTCTCGCCTATATTTTCCCGGTCATACTTTTCCTCGGAGCTGTTTTTCTTATCTCCAACAGGAAGAACCTGCTCGCATATAAGAAGCTTCTTGCCGCCGTGGTGTTTTTTGCGTTCTTATGCGGGCTTGTACAACTTCTCACAGAAGGATACATGAGAAGCACCACACTGGCGGATTATTACACTCTTTGTTCCGGCTACCGGACAGGAGGCGGCGTGATCGGAGGAGCTGTCTGCATTTCCTCTACATCGGCATTCGGTGTGGCGGGAGGATATATCATCATTATCATGGTTCTCCTCATCACACTGATCCTGATCACCCAGCGATCCTTTTTCGGATTCCTTTTTAAGATCTGGGACGGGATCCTGGCTTTCGCCCATGACAGTCATGAAAGATACATGGAAGGACAGCCGGAGCGTGAGCTGAAGAGGGAACTTCGTCAGCAGGAGAAGCGGCAGAAGAGAGAGGCCCGTCATGCGGCGCGTATCCAGGAACTGGAGGCCGCTCTTGCGGAAGA
>DWXL01000164.1 GCA_019119235.1 Candidatus Blautia excrementigallinarum
CTGAACAGGATGAACGACCTGGTGGAGGGCTGTGTGATCACCGGTAAGGTGGAGCTGGACGGAGAGGATATTTACGGGGATATGGATGTGAACCTGCTCCGCAAAAGAGTGGGTATGGTTTTCCAGAAACCGAATCCCTTCCCCATGAGTATTTATGACAATATCGCCTACGGTCCCAGAACTCACGGCATCCGTTCCAAGGCAAAACTGGACGACATCGTGGAAAAATCTCTCCGCGACGCCGCGATCTGGGATGAGGTAAAAGATCGTCTGAAAAAAAGCGCCCTGGGTATGTCCGGCGGACAGCAGCAGAGACTCTGTATCGCCCGCGCGTTGGCGGTACAGCCGGAAGTGCTTCTGATGGACGAGCCGACTTCAGCTCTTGACCCCATTTCCACTTCCAAGATCGAGGAGCTGGCGCTGGAGCTTAAGAAGGATTACACGATTGTGATTGTAACCCATAACATGCAGCAGGCAACACGTATTTCCGACAAAACCGCTTTCTTTTTGCTTGGAGAAGTGGTAGAATTCAATGATACAGACACACTGTTCTCCATGCCTGCGGACAAGAGAACAGAAGACTATATTACAGGGAGGTTTGGCTGATATGACAACACGTTTTGAACGGCAGTTGGAAGAACTCCATGTACAGATGATAACAATGGGAAGTCTCTGCGAGAAAGTGATCACCCTTTCCGCACAGGCGATCCGCGGCAAGGACTGCGCAAAAGAAGTTTTTGAGGTAGACAAGGAAATTGATGCGAAAGAAAGAGAGATTGAGACGCTCTGTATGCGGCTCCTTCTTCATCAGCAGCCTGTGGCGGGGGATCTCAGGGAGATTTCTGCTGCTCTGCGGATGATCTCCGATATGGAGCGCATTGGGGACCAGGCGGCCGATATTGCCGATCTGTCAAGATTTATCGACAAAAATATGGATCAGATCCCGGATCAGATTGAAAAGATGGTAGGGATGGCCGTTCATATGGTGACAGAGAGCGTGGACTCTTTCGTAAAGGCAGATCTGGATCTGTGCAGAAAGGTTATCGACGACGACGACAGGGTAGACCAGGCGTTTAACGAGATCAAGGAAGAGCTTGCCAATCAGATGTATAAAAATATGGACGTTAAAGTAGGCCTGGATCTTCTGATGGCTGCGAAATATATGGAACGTATCGGCGACCATGCGGTGAACATTGCAGAGTGGGTGGAATATTCCATTACAGGAGTTCACAGAAACAATGAACACCAGCTGGGAGGAAATTAAGGTTGACAAAAAAGATATTCAAATCCAGCATTCTTGCCTCGGTGGTCGTGCTGATCATCGGAATGGCCTGTGTGCTGGGGGTTTTATACCGCCATTTTGGCGGCCAGATTATAAATGAGCTGAAGAAAGAAGCGGAATATCTTTCCTATGGCGTGGAGCTTAAGGGAGAGGATTATCTGGAAAATGTCAACGAGCAGGATTCCCGCATCACTTATATAGATGATGCGGGTAATGTACTTTATGACAGTATGGCTGATGAGGAAGCCATGGAAAACCACAAAGACCGTGAGGAGTTCCTGGAAGCGGAAGAGACGGGCGTGGGGCAGGCGGAGCGTATCTCGGATACGCTTTCGGAGCGGACGCTCTATTATGCGGTGCGCCTCAGCGATAATTCTGTTCTCCGGGTATCCAGTACCCAGGACTCTGTTCTGGCGCTGACGGTTCAGCTGATACCGCCTGCTCTGGGAATCCTGACGGTGCTGATCATCCTGGCCTGCTTTTTTGCCTCCAGGATCGCTTCTCGGATCGTGGAGCCTTTGAATTCTCTTGATCTGGAACATCCGGAGGAGAATTTGGTGTATGAAGAGGTGGCTCCTCTTCTGAGCAAGATCCATAAGCAGAACGGCCAGATCAGGCTTCAGATCGAGGAAGCCCGGAGAAATCAGGAAGAATTCCGTATTATCACAGAGAATATGCAGGAAGGACTTCTGGTGATCGACGCCTATACCATGATCCTCTCCGGAAACTCAAGTGTGTGGAAGATGTTCCAGGTATGGGAACCCAAGATTGGAGAAAGCGTGTACTCTCTGGACAGGACGGAGGATTTCCGCAAGGTGATCGAGAAGGTCCTGAAGGGTGAGCACGGAAGCGCCCTTCTTCATGTGGACAATGAATTTATCCATCTGATCGCCAATCCGGTGACCAGGGATGGAAGTACCGTAGGCGCGGTGCTGGTTCTGATGAACGAGACGGAGAAGGTACAGAGAGAAAGCCTGCGTCGGGAATTCTCGGCCAACGTTTCCCATGAGCTGAAAACCCCTCTTACATCTATTTCTGGGTACGCGGAGATCATCCAGGGAGGCCTTGTGCGGGATGAGGATATCCGGGGCTTTGCCGGAAGGATCTACAAGGAAGCCCAGCGGCTTATCCAGCTTGTGGAGGATACAATCAAGATATCTCAGCTTGACGAGGGGGCCAATCCCTACGAATGGGAAGATGTGGACGTCTGCCAGCTGGCAAAAGAAGTGTGCGGCAATCTGAAAGACGTGGCATATAAGAAGAACGTGCATCTCTTCATCGAGGGGAAAGAGGTTTACTGCCGCGCCGTGCGGCCGATCCTGGAAGAGGTTCTCTATAATCTCTGTGATAATGGAATCAAATACAACAGAGACGACGGAACCGTGAGCATTCATATAGAAGAGGAAGAAGAGAATGTGCGGATCGTGGTGAAGGATACCGGTATCGGCATACCGCGGGAAGACATCAGCAGAGTGTTCGAACGCTTCTACCGGGTGGATAAGAGCCATTCCAGAGAGATCGGAGGGACCGGTCTGGGTCTTTCCATTGTAAAGCATGGAGTCACCTTCCTGGGCGGAACTGTGGATATGATCAGCGAGCTGGGAAAGGGCACGGAAATTACCGTGATCCTTCCGAAGAGCGGAAAAACGGAATGAACGGATCGAATGATCCGGCAGAAAACCGAAAAGGTTATAAATGTAAAAAGAGGTTATCGGAACATATGGATTCCGGTAACCTCTTTTTTCAGTAGTTATAGGCCCCCTCATAGCTGAAGCAGGAAGTTTTCTTCCGCGACTGTTCGTGGCAGTCTTTACACCGGTCGCAGAATTCCTGCTCATAGCAGGTGGCGCAGAGACAGTCCCCGCAGGCGCTGCGGTCGTACTCCGGGGAGCAGGTATAAGCCGTTCTGTCCTGTTCTTCCTTCATATAAATCACGCTCCTTTGACCTGAAGATCATCTTAAGTCTATTATACTTTATGGAGCATACAATTCAAGTGGTTTTAAAGAGATATTTAAATATTTGCGTAAGTAGGATCAATAGTCTGTCTTATGATAGAACCTTCCGTTGATAAAGTCTGTCTTGATAATGTTTACAAATGCGTCGGGATCTACTTCCATCACCTTTTTCACAAGAAGCTTCGCTTCCTCACGGGAAACTACCGAGTAGATCATGGAGGTGGAATCCTTGGTGTAGCAGCCCATACCGTCCAGCCTTGTGGCGGAGTGGTGGGAGAGATGGGAGATCTCTTCGTAAACCTCGTCCGGATGCCTTGTCACGATAAAGAGCGTATGCTTCTTGTAACGCTGGTGCAGGATCTGGACCACCTGTGTGGAGGTGAACTGGAAGATGATGGAGTACAGAGCTTTGTCCCAGCCGAAGAGCAGTCCGGCGATAACAAGAAGGATAGCGTTTCCGCAGAAAATATAATTCCAGATATCGCGGCCGTTCTTTTCGGAAAAATAAATGGCGATGAAATCGGTTCCTCCGGTACTGGTATTTCCGATCAGGCACAGCGTAATGACCACGCCGTTGATCAGCCCGCCGAAGATACTGATCAGCAGGGGATCATAGGTGATAGGCTGCGCCGGGATCAGGTCGGTGAGGATACCAGACAGCAAAATAACCACACAGGAGCTCATGGTAAATTTCAGACCGATGAATTTCAGACCGATAAAAACAGGGATCGCGTTCAGGGCGAGGTTGATCACCGTATAGGGAACCTCTATCCCGGCGAATTCCCGGAAAATGCTCTGGATCAGAAGGGTGACTCCGTTAAAGCCTCCGGGGATCAGCCCTCCGGTATTGACAAAGGTGTTGATGTTTACCGCGCAGATGACGGCGGCTATAACAGCGCAGCCATAGCGTTTCATTTCGATCTTCGGATCCATGTTTTTCAAAGCTGCCATATTATTCATTTTCTTATGTTCCTCTCTTTTTCATACGTTATCTGGCTTCCCATCGGCCGGACGCGCCGCAGGGGAGTACAAGTCCGCTGCCTGTCACCGGCAGTCCGATCTCCTGGGAGTCCACGCTTCCGGAAAACTTCTTCAGTTCCGTGGCAAGCATATAGGTAAGCACCGCGGGAGCCAGCCCGGTGGTGTAGGAGTTCACCAGGAAGAAAAGAGGTTCCGGGCTGAGGATCCTGGTACACAGTTTGATAAGCGGATGGATGGCGTCCTCGATCTTCCAGATCTCGCCTTTGGGTCCTCTTCCGTAGGAGGGCGGATCCATGATTATGGCGTCATAATGATTGCCCCGGCGGATCTCCCTTTCCACGAACTTCACGCAGTCGTCCACCAGCCAGCGTATGGGCGCTTCTGAAAGCCCCGAGGCTGCGGCGTTCTCTTTTGCCCAGGTGACCATGCCTTTGGAGGCGTCCACATGAGTGACGCTGGCGCCTGCCGCTGCGGCGGCAAGAGTAGCTCCGCCCGTGTAGGCGAAAAGGTTCAGCACTTTTACCGGCCGGCCTGCGCCGCGTATTTTTTCACTGAACCAGTCCCAGTTTACGGCCTGTTCCGGAAACAGCCCGGTGTGTTTGAAGCTGAATGGTTTCAGGCGGAAGGTCAGTTCCTTATAATGTATTTCCCACTGCTGGGGAAGATCGAAAAACTCCCATTCGCCGCCGCCTTTTTTGCTCCTGTGATAATGAGCGTTGCGGTTTTTCCACCGGCGGTCTGTTTTCGGCGTGTCCCAGATGACCTGGGGATCCGGACGGACCAGGACATATTTTCCCCAGCGCTCCAGCTTTTCCCCGCAGGAGGCGTCCAGGACTTCGTATTCTTTCCAGTTATCTGCAATCCACATAGATGTCTGCCTTTCATTATTAAGTAATCAGGAAACAGAACATTCCCTGTAACCTCAGTATATGGTAATCAGAAGAAATCCGCAAGAAGAAACTTTTAAGTCACGGTCTTGACAGCAGGACTTTAGCATACTAAAATAGACGGGATAGAGCAAAGTAATACAGGTGAAGATTATAGTCGGACTGACGTATTAAGGCGTCTGCGTCCAATCTGGCGGTGACCGGATACAGGACCGGCAAAGGACGGTACATCAGATACGGCGCGAGGAGGAAGATTATGAAGAAATACAGTGAAATGAGCAGGGAAGAACTGCTGGCTCTGAAGAAGGAGCTGGATCAGCAGTTCGCGGACATTAAGGCGCAGGGGCTGTCCCTGGATATGTCCAGAGGAAAACCGGGCATGGATCAGCTGGATATTTCCATGGGAATGATGGACGTCCTGAAAGGGGATTCTGATCTGAAATGTGAAACAGGAGTGGACTGCCGGAACTACGGCGTGCCGGACGGTATTCCGGAAGCCAAACGACTTCTGGGAGCGATCTCCGAAGTGGATCCTGACAATATCATTATCTTCGGCAACTCCAGTCTGAACGTAATGTTCGATACAGTGGCCCGCTCCATGACACACGGCGTTTTGGGGAATACACCCTGGTGCAAGCTGGATAAGGTGAAATTCCTCTGTCCGGTTCCGGGATATGACCGTCACTTTAAGATCACTGAATTTTTCGGCATCGAAATGATCAATATCCCCATGACTCCGGAAGGACCGGATATGGATATGGTGGAGAAGCTGGTAAGCGAGGACGCCGCGGTAAAGGGTATCTGGTGCGTGCCGAAATATTCCAATCCGCAGGGTTATACCTATTCAGAGGAGACGGTGAAGCGTTTCGCGCACCTGAAGCCGGCGGCTCCGGACTTCCGTATTTACTGGGACAACGCTTACAGTGTTCATCATCTTTATGACGAGGATCAGGATTTCCTTCTTGAGATTCTGGACGAGTGCGCGAAGGCCGGCAATCCGGATATGGTATATAAATTTACTTCCACTTCCAAGATCAGCTTCCCGGGCTCCGGTATCGCTGCAGTGGCTGCGTCCAAAGCAAACCTGGACGATTTCCGCAAATATATGCAGATCCAGACTATCGGCCATGACAAGCTGAATCAGCTTCGTCATGTAAGATTCTTTAAGGATCTTGCAGGCGTTCATGAACATATGAGAAAACATGCTGCCCTGATCCGTCCGAAATTCCAGCTTGTGGACGACATTCTTACCAGCGAGCTGGGCGGACTTGGAATCGGCGAGTGGACGAAACCAAAGGGGGGATATTTTATCTCCTTTGAGTCCATGGAAGGCTGCGCGAAAGCTATCGTAGCAAAAGCGAAAGAGGCGGGAGTTGTAATGACAGGGGCAGGCGCCACCTATCCCTACGGCAAAGACCCGAAAGATTCCAATATCCGTATCGCGCCCACTTATCCGGATCTTAAGGAGCTGGAAGAGGCTGCGAAGGTGTTCGTTGTATGCGTGAAGCTCGCCAGTGTGGAGAAGCTTCTGGAAGCATAA